>NZ_JBIFXS010000010.1:0-127034 GCF_043558645.1 Mariniflexile sp. HNIBRBA6329
ACGCTTTACATACCCACTGTTTTCTGGTGTTTTCATTACACTAAGGTTTTAGTGTATCGCTATTTCAGGACGGGACATTCTCATAAACACAAAACCCAAGCATAATTGTTTGGTTTTTTTTTATTGGTTATATTTTTTCCACAACCTACAATCAAAATCTTTCGCATAGTGGGATTTGTTAAGTAATTTTGTAAGAACTCATGAACAGTAGGTATTTATTAAACAACATGCAACTATGAATAAAGCAATATTAATTACAGCCTCAGTTTTAGGAATCACAAGTGTTATTTTAGGGGCATTTGGTGCACATGGTTTAAAAGAATTAATCGTACCGGAAGCACAACAAACTTTTGAAACAGGTGTGCGCTACCAAATGTATCATGCCATTTTGCTTTTGTTTGTCGGCACTACGGTGCATGTGAGGCTTAAATTCAAAAAGCAAATTTATTTCTTTACATTGATAGGAATCCTGCTGTTTTCAGGTTCTATATATGGGTTGGCTACGAATGCATTAACCACTTTCGATTTTAAAATCATAGGTTTTGTAACACCTATTGGCGGATTACTTCTAATAATTTCATGGGCACTACTTTTTATTAATTTCTTAAAAATGAAACATTAAAATAAGAAAAATTTAAAAAGATTATTATATTTTTACATTAAATATAATTCAACTACGTATTATGATAAACAATGACCAGATTACGAAGACGATTTCGTTGGAAAAATATGGAATAAAAAATGCAAAAATTAACTATCAATTATCACCAGAGCAACTTCATGATATTGCTATAGAAAAAGGTCAAGGTGTTGAGGCGTCTTCAGGGGCTTTAGCAGTTAATACCGGTGAATTTACGGGACGTTCCCCAAAAGACCGATTTATTGTTGAAGATGCCATTACCAAAGACAAAGTTTGGTGGGGCAATATCAACATCCCTTTCGATTCCGATAAGTTTGATGCTTTGTATGATAAGGTGGCAGATTATTTGTCAAACAAAGAAATTTTTGTTCGAGATTGTTACGCATGTGCCGATGAAGATTATCGATTGAATATTCGTATTATTAACGAGTATCCTTGGAGCAACCAATTTGTATACAACATGTTTTTGCGCCCAACGGATGATGAGTTGAAAAACTTCCAATCGGAATGGACCGTAGTAAACGCACCTGGGTTTATGGCAAATCCAAAGGTTGATGGAACACGCCAACATAATTTCGCTATTTTAAACTTCACCAAAAAAATGGCGCTTATTGGTGGTACGGGTTATACCGGTGAAATTAAGAAAGGTATTTTTTCAGCATTGAATTTTATTCTACCCGTATATAAAAACACCTTGCCCATGCATTGCAGTGCCAATGTTGGGAAAGATGGCGATACGGCTATTTTCTTCGGATTATCTGGTACAGGAAAAACAACGCTTTCTACCGACCCCCATAGAAGTTTAATTGGTGACGACGAGCATGGATGGACTGCTGAAAATACCGTTTTTAACTTTGAGGGTGGTTGTTATGCTAAAGTAATTAATCTTTCAAGAGATAATGAACCCGAAATTTATGATGCCATTAAAAAAGGAGCCATTCTTGAAAACGTTATTTTAGATGAAAAGGGAAACGTAAAGTTTGAAGACACGTCCATAACTCAAAATACACGGGTGAGTTATCCTATTAATCATATTGATAATGTTCAAGTGCCTTCCATAGGTAAGAATCCAAAAAACATCTTCTTTTTAACAGCCGATGCTTTTGGAGTATTACCTCCCATTTCTAAATTAACGCCAAGTCAGGCAGCATATCATTTCATTTCAGGATATACCGCCAAAGTAGCAGGAACCGAAGCGGGGGTTTTAGAACCAACACCTAATTTTTCGGCGTGTTTTGGTGCGCCTTTTATGCCCTTGCATCCCGCTAAGTATGCAGAAATGTTAAGCAAAAAAATGATAGAGTCTGGTGTGAACGTGTGGTTGGTAAATACGGGGTGGACAGGTGGTCCATACGGCGTAGGAACTCGAATGAAATTAAAATACACTCGAGCCATGATTAATGCGGTGCTGAATGGCGATTTAGGCTTGTATAATTATGATGATTATCACATCCATTCCGTATTTGGTGTGGCACAACCTAGAGAATGCCCAGGCGTTCCAACAAGTGTGTTAAGTCCGAGAGCTACATGGAACGATGATGAAGCTTATTATACCACAGCCTTTAAACTTACCAATGCGTTTCGTGAAAATTTCAAGAAATTTGAAGCTTATGCCAGTGAGGAAATTAGACGAGGCGGACCGCAACGTTATGCCTTTTAATGTTTCATTAAAAAATACAGCTATAAGTCAACCGACTTTTCTTAAGTTACTCAAATGGTTATTCCATTCCGAAATATTATATTTTGCAATGGAATAATCGCTGTTTTTAACGTTGCCTTACTTGGTGGTGTAAAACTGTATGGGCGGGTAATTAAAGTCGCAAATTTTTGTATCTTCGCCCTTTCCATATTGGTCATCATTCGAAAAGAATATAAGAAAAATTACAGACACGATTTTTCTTTTTCTTAGAGGTAAAAGTAAGTGAAATTGATTGGTAATTAGCCTTTTTTTAAATATGATTTGTTTTTAATGATGATGAAAAAAGGTTTTTTTTTAAGATGAAAAAAAGATTAAATTCTTTAGTATTAAACAATCCAGAACTGGATGCTTATGTAAGTAATAATTTTAATAGTTTAAGATTAAAAATTCTTTTTCTTCCTCTTCTTTTATTACTGCTAATTGTTTTGTTCCTCTTTACAAAAGATGCTTTTTCTGTTGAGGCTTATGCTTATGTTCAAAAAGATTTATTCTTATATCTAAATTCTAAATTATCACAATTTCCAAGTTTACAATATAACCTAACTCAATTAGGAGACGTACTTATACTTTTACCTTTTTTGACTTTATTTATGGTTCAAGCACCTAAGTTTTGGCAGTCATTAATAACATCTCTAATTGTTTCGGCTGTTTTTTCAAACCTATTTAAAAAAATATTTGCTGTTCCAAGGCCTGCCGCCATGTTTGATCAAGATAGTTTTGTAATTATTGGAAGAACACTTACCGGAAGCAACAGTTTGCCCTCAGGGCATTCAATTGCTACTTTCACCATAGTTGCATCTGTATTCTTTGCATTTATGCCGAAAAAAACGAAGTTAAAAATAGCATGGTTCCTTTTTATTTTTAGCACAGGATTGTTTATTGCATTAACAAGAGTTGGTGTGGGAGCACATTATCCTTTAGATATTGTCGTTGGAAGTATTTTGGGCTATTTAGCAGCCATTGTCGGCATTTTTATTACCAAAAAATTTAATCCATGGACTTGGTTAACAAATAAAAAATATTATCCTATATCAATAGTTTTGTTTTCTGTTTGGGCGATTGCTTTAATCAACAAAATAGTTGCTATGAATTTACTGGTATTTTATTTTTCATTAGTTAGTTTGGTCGCAACATTAGTTATAATTACACGTATTTATGTTAAAAAATAGTATCAAATTAGTCCATTTTGTATTAATAGCAAGTTTTGTTAATTTTCTATTATTTCATTATCCTTTTTTTAAGTACGTTTTTAATACCCTCGATTATAAAAGTTTTAGCGGTATTACCATTATTGTTTCTTTAGTGATAGCATTACTGGTTGTAAATGCTTTTGTATTATATCTTATATTTTTTCTTTCTCGATTGGTTGGAAAAATTTTATTGATTTTCTTTTTCATCGTTAATGCCATTGTTGCCTATTTTATAAATACCTATCAGGTTATAATGGATATTACAATGATTGGTAATATCCTGAATACCAATTACGAAGAAGCTAGTAGTTTCTTTTCTTTTAGCTTGATATTATATTTGTTTTTTTTAGGTCTTATTCCTGTATTCTTTATTGTTAAGGTTAAAATTGCAAAAGGAACAGTAAAGAGATTTTTGATTAATTTTTCTTTAACCTTGCTTTTCCTTGTCGTTTTTGTTTTTGTAAATGGTGGGAATTGGCGATGGATTGATAAAAATTCAACCAAGTTAGGCGCATTGGCAATGCCTTGGTCTTATATGGTAAATACTTCTAGATTTTATATCAAAAAGAGTAAAGAAAATGAAAAAGAAATTTTATTGCCTGATGCTAAAATAAAAGATAATGTAAAGTCTGTTGCGGTTTTAGTTATTGGAGAATCTGCAAGAAGTGAAAACTTTTCACTTTATGGATATGAAAAACTTACCAATCCGTTATTGTCTAAGGTTGAAAATCTTCACAGTTTTAACGCTACTTCTTGTGCTACGTACACAACAGCAGGGGTAAAGTGCATATTGGAACATACAAATTCTAATAAACTTTATGAAATTTTGCCTAATTATTTATACAGAAATAATGTAGAAGTTATATGGAAAACCACAAATTGGGGTGAACCTCCAGTTCATATTAAAAACTTTTTTAATAAAGGGGATTTAAAAGGAGCGTGTGAGGGAGAAATTTGTAATTATGATGAAATTCTTTTAAAAGGATTAAAAGAGCAAATTTTAGCAAGTAAAAAAGACAAAATATTAATTGTTTTACATACGAGTACAAGCCATGGACCATCATATAATACAAAATATCCACCCGAATTTGAAAAATTCTCACCAGTTTGTAAAAGTGTTGAATTGGGGGAGTGTACACAAGAAGAGCTTATAAATGCGTATGACAATACCATTGTTTATACAGATTATATACTTGCAAGCCTAATTGAAGATTTAAAGGAATTAAAGGAATATAACAGTACAATGCTATTCGTTTCAGACCATGGTGAATCTTTAGGGGAAAATAATTTATACATGCACGGAATACCAGCAACTTTTGCGCCTAAAGAACAATTAGAAATTCCTTTTATAGTATGGTTATCAGATGGCTCTAAAAAACTGAAGTCTAACGAAACATTATCTCAAAATCATGTTTTTCATAGTGTCTTAAATTTTTTAGCAATAGAAAGTCCTATTTATGATGAAAATATGAACATATTTGAATAATTGGCTGTTACTACTATGGTACATTTTTACATTCAAACTTATTACAAGTCCTAAAAAAAAATTAAAAAAACAGATAAAAAAATGTCGTCTGAAAATTGTTTTCAGACGACATTTTTAATTTATTAAGTTAAATAAAAGCTCTTATTTGACTTTATTTACTTTTTCAATATACTTTTCTAAAGCCATCGTCATCGATGGTGTTTCAGGTGTAGGTGCCGCAATATCAATGCGCAATCCTTTTTCTTCAGCAGCTTTAATAGTGGTATCTCCAAATACGGCTATACGCGTGTCATTCTGTTTGAAATCTGGGAAATTATGGAATAAAGAATCGATTCCCGAAGGGCTAAAGAATACCAAAATATCATAATATACATCAGCTAAATCAGAAAGATCGCTAATAACGGTTTTGTAAAAAATAGCTTGTTTCCAATCAACCCCCAAAGCATTTAAAGTGTCAGGTACTTCATCCTTAACTTTATCGGTATTTGGCATTAAAAACTTTTCGTCTTTATATTTTTTAATTAAAGGAGAAAGCTCTGAAAAGGTGCGTTTTCCAACATAAATTTTACGCTTTCTGTACACAACATATTTTTGAAGATAAAAAGCAACAGCTTCCGATTGACAAAAATATTTCATGGTATCTGGTACTTTAAAGCGCATTTCATCAGCAACTCTAAAAAAGTGGTCTATGGCATTTCTACTGGTTAAAACAATAGCAGTATAATTGTTAAGGTCAACTTTCTGTTGTCTGATTTCTTTTGCAGAAACACCTTCAACATGAATGAATGGCCTAAAATCTATTTTTACTTTTTGTTTCTCTATTAAATCGAAATAAGGCGAGTTTTCTATTTTAGGTTCTGGTTGAGATACTAAAATGGTTTTCACTTTCATAGGCGCAGGTAGTTAATTCTTCTATTTTGAAATGATTACTTTGTATAAAATAATACAAGGCGCGATTTCAAGTGCGCAAAGATATAAAATAAAATAAAAAAAGTTGTATTTAATTAAACTTTGATACGTTTTGAACGAAGTAAATAGTCCTATTAAGATTACAATAAACAATAATATAACGGTTACGTAAAAAAAGGTTAATGTGGGACCAAAACTAAACAGTAATAAGGCGTTAATAGGAATGAGTACAATACCCAAATAGTTTTTGTAACTTATTTTTTGAAATAGGTATTGGTCTATCATGGCATCCATTTCAAAAAGACTTCCTATTAGACGCTCAACAAATACTTTTATTAAAATGAAAATACAAATGCCAAACGAAATTTTAAACATGGTATCTGGCGAAATGGTACTTGAGTTTGTAAAAAACTTAAAGCTTATAAAGCAAAAAAGAGATACGGAAACAATGAGATTGGTAAAAAGTAAAGCGTCAAACTTGTCGAAAAATTTTTGCTCGCGCGAATAAATTTTAAGATACTTTGAGTTGCCTAAAACAGTGATAAAGTCATTAAAGCGTTTGGGAGATGCTAATTTTGCCGCAGCAACAGTGGCAAGCCCTACTAAAAGCAAGATGGTGAAAAAATCGTTTGATATTGTATCCCTAAGCATAGTGTAAAATTATTATAAATATTTCAGAAGATACTTTAATTATTAAGGAATATTTAAAATAAATAAAACTCTAATAATGTACATTTGCTAAAAATTAATTCATTTTCTTTAAAAACGAATGACTGATACAATTGTTATCATTCCTACATACAATGAAATAGAAAATATTGAAGCTATAATAAAAGCAGTATTTTCTCAGTCGGATGATGTACATATTTTAATTGTAGATGATAGCTCGCCAGATTTAACAGGCTTAAAGGTAAAGGAACTTCAAAAAGAGTTTCCAAAAAGGTTGTTTTTAGAGGTTAGGAAAGAAAAATCAGGTTTGGGTACCGCTTACATACATGGGTTTAAATGGTGCTTAAAGAACAAGTACCAATATATCTTTGAAATGGATGCCGATTTTTCACACAACCCCAATGATTTGGTTAGGTTGCACGAGGCATGCCATGTACAAGGCGCCGATTTAGTCATTGGTTCGCGCTATGTAACTGGAGTAAATGTGGTAAATTGGCCTATGAGTCGGGTACTTATGTCGTATTTTGCATCGCGCTATGTGCGTGTTATTACGGGTATGAGAATTCACGACACAACGGCTGGTTTTGTGTGTTATAAGCGTAAGGTGTTGGAAACTATAAATTTAGATAAAATTAAATTTATTGGTTATGCCTTTCAAATTGAAATGAAATTTAAAGCCTATTTAAAAGGGTTTGAGATAAAAGAAGTGCCTGTAATTTTTACAGATAGAACATTAGGAGAATCAAAATTAAGTTCTGGAATAATATCCGAAGCTATTTTTGGCGTTATTTCCATGAAAATAAAAAGTCTATTCAAAAAGTAGATACACTTATGAAACATCTATAACTAAGTTTTGATGCATAAGGAAATTATTATATGGATGAACCATTTGACCTTAAAAAATAATAGAATAAGCAAATGAAACCGAAAAAGATACTTATTAAAAACGCTCATATTGTAAATGAAGGGGTTACGTTTAATGGCGATTTATTAATTGAAGGAGAATATATTAAAGAAGTTAGCGACTCTATAAGTGCAAAATCTTCCGATGTGCATGTTATTGACGCAGAAGGTAAATATTTGTTGCCTGGAGCTATTGATGACCAAGTGCATTTTAGAGAACCAGGATTAACCGAAAAAGCAACTATTGAAACGGAAAGTAAAGCGGCCATTGCTGGTGGAATAACCTCTTTTATAGAGATGCCCAACACCAATCCGCAAACTACAACCATTGAGAAATTAGAAGAAAAGTTTGAAATTGCTTCTAAAACATCATCTGCCAATTACTCGTTTATGTTTGGTGGCACCAACGATAATTTAGATGAAATTTTAAAGGTCGATTCAAAAAATGTGGCCGGATTGAAACTGTTTTTAGGGTCTTCTACAGGAAATATGTTGGTGGATGATACTAAAGTTTTAGAGAAAATCTTTAAAAGCACCAACTTGCTTATTTCGGTACATTGTGAAGATGAAGCGACCATTAAAAAGAACTTCCAAGAACATTTAGATAAATTTGGCGAAGATATTCCAGTAAAATTTCATCCTATCATCAGAAGTGAGGAAGCGTGCTATCTGTCATCTTCGCAAGCTATTAAATTAGCCGAAAAAACAGGGGCGAGACTTCATGTTTTTCATTTATCAACAGGAAAAGAAACGAGTTTGTTCAGCAATAAAATTCCTTTAAAAGATAAAAAAATTACTGCTGAGGTTTGTATACATCATTTGTGGTTTTCAGATGAAGATTACGATAAAAAAGGAACATTTATCAAGTGGAATCCTGCCGTAAAAACCGATGCAGATAGAACCCAACTGTGGGAAGCCTTGTTGGATGATAGAATTGATGTCATTGCCACAGACCATGCGCCACATACTTTAGCTGAGAAGAAAAACGTTTATACTAAAGCGCCTTCAGGTGGGCCATTGGTGCAACACGCACTGCCAGCTATGTTGGAAATGCACCATAAGGATAAAATTTCAATAGAAAAAATTGTTGAAAAAATGTGCCACAACCCCGCTATTTTATTTCAGGTTGAAAAACGTGGGTATATAAAAGAAGGCTATTTTGCCGATTTGGTTTTGGTAGATTTAAACAACCCATGGACAGTAAAAAAAGACAATATTTTATATAAATGTGGTTGGTCGCCTTTTGAGGGTACTACATTTAAATCTAGAATAACCCACACCTTTGTAAATGGAAGTTTGGTGTATCAAAATTCTAAATTTAATGATGTAAAAGCGGCGAAACGCTTAACTTTCGATAGATAATGATAAAACAAGTTCTTATATATTTAAGCGTTATTGTTCTTGTTGTAGCATGCGGCTCAGGAGGCCCTAAAAAGCCAAAAAACCTAATTTCAAAAAATGATATGGTTAATATTTTAATTGATGCTAGGTTGTTAAGTTCTGCCAATAGTGCCAGTAAAGAAATTATGGAGCAGCGTGGTTTAAAATTAGATAGTTATGTTTTTGATAAATATGGTATAGATAGTTTGCAATTTGCGGAAAGCAATACCTATTATGCCTACTACATAAAAGATTACGAAGAAATTTACAATAAAGTTACCGATAGTTTGGAAAGGCTGAAAACGGCCTTAAACGAGCAAAAAATAAAAGAAGAAAAGGAACAGAAAAAGCGTGAAAAGGATTCTATTAATGCCCTAAAAGCAAAAGACTCTTTAAATGTTAATGTAAAGAAAGATTCTTTAACCGAAGATGTATTGAAAAAGAAACTTAAAGAAGAAGAAGGCGTTTTAATTAGTCCTGCTTCAAGTATGAATCGCCAATCTCCAATATAGTTTTTCTTATATCTTTAAATTTATAATTTAAAGCATCTTTAACCTTTTCACTGGAATAATATGTTTCAGATGATAGAGAGGTTGTTAAGTGTTTGGTTAATTGCCTGCGTTTGCCCGTTAATTTGTGGTTAAGCCAATCTAATTTCCAACCTAGGCTTAATAAAAAAGGACTTGCCAATTTTTTTGGAGGGTTTGTCTGTACAGATTCTGCTAAGCCTTGCAAAAACTGTTTGTAAGTCCAGTTTTCAGCAATAAGTACAAAATTTTCATTTGAAATATCACTTTTCATAAGGGCAATCATAATAGAAGTAACATCGTCAACATCAATAAGTCCGAGGGTTCCCGAAGTATAATATTTAAAACCTTTATGGGCTTTTTTAAACAGGCTTCCTGTTCCAAACTTCCAAATACCTGCGCCTAAAATAACACCTGGGTTTACTATTACTGCATTCAGGCCTTCTTGGGTACCGCGCCAAACTTCCATTTCGGCACCGTATTTTGTAATGGCGTAAACATTGTTATCATCTTCCGGATTCCAATGGGTTGCTTCAGTAATAAATTCATTATTTGTAGGCTTACCTAATGTGGCAATAGAACTTACATGGCAAAGCTTTTTAACTTGGTTTGAAATGCAGAAATTGACAATATTGGCAGTGCCTTCAATATTTGTTTTCCGTAAAAGTTGATATTTATTGGGTTCAAAAGATACAAGTGCGGCACAGTGGTAAACATAAGCAACGTTTTTAAAAGCTTCGGTTAACGATGGGATGTCTAAAATATCAGCCTGTACCCATTCAATAATCTCAAAAACTTTCATGTAATCGCCGCCATAGGTAGCAAAAACATTTTTTACTTGTTCTAGTTTTCGTTCACTTCTATAAATAGCCCTAACGGTTTCATTATTACTTGCTAATTTATATAGCAAATGCGAACCCACCAAACCAGTACTGCCTGTTACTAAAATCATGCGCCTAAAATAGTAAAAAATAAAGTCGCAGTCTCAGTTTTCAGTTTCAGTTTTCATTTATATATCTTAAAAATATGTTTGAAACTTAGAATCTATATTTCTTTGGTGCTTTAAAACTTTCAAATTTAAAACTATAGAATTATGCATGGATTTTTATCTTTGCCGTAGTTTTGTGAAAATTGAAAAAAAGATGATAAAGAATTTTGTAGAAGAATTGACATGGCGAGGGATGATACATACCGTTATGCCTGGAGCAGAGGAACATTTAATGGAAAGTATGAGAAGTGCTTATGTAGGGTTCGATCCTACTGCCGATTCTTTACACATTGGAAATTTAGTACCTATCATGCTATTGGCACATTACCAACGTTGTGGTCATAAACCAGTGGCTTTAGTTGGTGGTGCTACGGGAATGATTGGTGACCCTTCAGGGAAATCTAACGAGCGTAATTTGTTAGATGAAACTACACTTCGCCACAACCAAGAAGCCATAAAAAAGCAATTGTCACATTTTTTAGATTTTGAAAGTAATGAAGCCAATGCAGCAGCTTTAGTGAATAATTACGATTGGATGAAGGATTTTTCATTTCTGGAATTTATTCGCGATGTTGGAAAACATATTACCGTAAATTACATGATGGCAAAAGATTCGGTAAAAAACAGAATTTCATCAGATGCTTCCGAGGGCATGAGTTTTACTGAATTCACTTATCAACTCGTTCAAGGTTATGATTTTCTTCATCTATTTAAAGAAAGAAATTGTTCCATTCAAATGGGCGGAAGCGACCAATGGGGTAATATTACTACAGGAACAGAATTGATCAGGCGTATTTCTGGCGGAAAAGGATTTGCCATTACATGTCCACTGATAACAAAATCTGATGGTTCTAAATTTGGAAAATCTGAAGGAGGTAACGTATGGTTAGATGCCAATAGAACATCGCCCTATAAATTCTATCAATATTGGTTGAATTCTAGTGATGAAGACGCTGAAAAATATATAAAAATCTTCACGTTTTTAACTCGTGAAGACATAGAAAGTTTAATTGAAGCGCATAAAGAAGCACCACATTTACGAGCATTACAAAAGCGATTAGCAGAGGAAATAACCACGATGGTGCATTCTAAAGAAGAATTGGAAAATGCCATTAAAGCCAGCGAAATTCTTTTTGGGAACTCAACAGGTGACGATTTAAAGCAATTGAACGAGAAAACATTTTTAGAAGTGTTTGATGGTGTACCATTAACAGAAATTGCTAAGGATAATGTTGAAAACGGATTGGATATCATCGCTGCTTTAGCTGAAAAAGGAGGTTTTTTAAAATCGAACGGTGAAGCGCGCCGTGCTTTAAAGGAAAATTCTATTTCGGTAAATAAAGAAAAAGTCAAAGATGATTATACCATTACTTCAAAAGATTTGATAAATAATAAATTTGTACTGTTACAGCGCGGTAAAAAGAATTATTTCATTTTAAGAGTTGTTTAAAAAATATAAAAGCCTGAGCGAAAGCCCAGGCTTTTATTTAACCAACCAAACTAAAAAAATTAATCTTTCTTTTTCTTAGTGTTTTTTTGTCGTAATTCATTTTTAAAACTTACAGAACAAACAACTATTTTTTAAATTTAAGCTGTTCCCAATTTTTATCAGCTTTTTCTTTTAATTCTTTGGGATTTTCCTTCCTCCATAGTTCTAAAGTATTTGTGCCCCAAGCATTATAAAACAAGTAGAGTTTGCCGTCTTTTATTTCAAATGTTTCGGGGTTTATGCTTACTTTGTCTGCTTTTGCACCTATGGCATAAGCACAGTAGCCACCATATTGAGGTAAATATTTTTCAGGATTTTTATTAAATGAGTTTAAATTTTCCTTAGAAACGAATTTATATTTCACACCATCAAATTGTGAAACGAAATTTTTGTTGCCTTCAACCGCTTGATTGTTGAAATAAGCAACCACATCATAACCTTCTATGGCGAAACCTTTTTTAGTATTGTAGTCAATGGTTTGAGAAAAGGATAACGATGCATAAAGTAGAAATAACAGTATAAGACTTTTCATAAATTTATTTTTATAATAAGTCGGAAAGCAAAAGGGAACTTACAATACCATTAGGTTGCAACCACGTATATCAGAATTATCAAAACGTCCAATAATTTCAAAAGTATCGTTTTCATAAACTTTACCTAAATCTTGAGTTGCAATAAAGGAACATGAATTGATATTGGCTAAATCAATCACATTAATACCGCCCGCTTTTCCTTTTGGCAGGATACTTAAAGCATCTTCGGTGTCTCGGGTTAAAATACGCATCCAATTTGGAGTTTTAAAAATACCATTGCCTTGAGAGTATCCCTGGCTTAATAATTCGGTCATGCCATACTCGCTATGAATGGTTTCAACACCAAAACCCTGTTTCAATTGGTTATGTAGTTCTTCGCGAATCAATTCTTTTCTGCGTCCTTTCATGCCGCCGGTTTCCATGATGATGGTATGCTTTAAGTTGAATTGATACGTTTCAACCAAGTCCAACAATGCAAATGAAACACCAATTAAAAGCGCTTTTTTTCCTTCAGAATCTAAACGTATTAATGTGTCTTTTAACTCCGAAAGATTATTCAAATAAAACCCGCTTTCTGCATGGTTTGATTGTTTAATGAATGCTTCAACCATGTAAATTAAGGACGAACCGTCGCGTTCTAGGTACGATGGTAACAATGCTAAAACTACATAATCTTCAATATTGCCATAAAAATGATTGAAGCCTTTTTGGAAGCTTTCTTCATAAATTTTTAAATCGGTAACCACATGTTTGCTGCTTGTGCTTCCAGTTGTTCCCGAGCTTGTAAAAGTGGTTTGTATGGGTCCTTTTGAACTTAGGATGTTATGGGTTTTAAAAAATTGAATGGGAAGAAATGGAATCTCTTCTATGGTTTTTACATCGCTGGGGTGTTTGTATATTAAATCACAAAATGAACGGTAAACGCGATTGTTTTCAAACTGAAATTTAAAGGTTTTTAATGCCATGGCATTAAATTGTTCTTCGGTTTGTATGTTGAAAATAGCGTTTGCGTTTGTCATAAGGCAAAAGTAGATAAAATAAAAAAGCGTTACCAAACGGCAACGCTTTAAATTATAAAGTAGATTAAATTATTTAACAACTAATTTTTGGTAAGGGTTGCATCTTCTTGAGCAACGTTCTTAACATAAATGCCAAGGTTTAATAAATTCCCCGACGCTCTGCGTCGAGATAGTTTAAACCAAAAAAACAGCCTATGGCTGCTTTTTACTGTAATATAACGTTTTCTTTACTTTATCACTAATTTTCTAGTTTCACTTATGTTGTTCTCAGTAATTTTAAGTACATATACACCTTTGCTTAAATTTGAAATATTTAACTCTTTGCCAGTTAAAACAGTACTGAAAATTTGTTTCCCTAAAACATCATAAAACTCAATTTTTTTGGTCAAATTAAGCTTCGATGTAATGTATATAAATGTTTTTCCGTTACTAACGGGGTTAGGATAAATGGATAAGTTTTCTATATTGTTTTGTTGAATAGAAGTTACATTAGCATTATTTTGACTAAACCCTGAAAAGGCTGTAAAAAATGCTAAAAGAAAAAATAAAGTTAAAAAGTAGTGTTTTTTCATAAGTTTTATTCAACAACGTAAAGATAATGAATTACTGCAAAAGTGATGCCAAAAAAGTGTTAAAGATATATGTGTTTGAACGAAAGTTTAAATTACTGTAACTTGTTTGTTATCTTAATGTTATTTATATTAGATTATCAATAAATTCTTGTTATTAGTTTTATCTTTACTTCAGGAAAACAACATTTATTTGTTTTAAATAATGAAAACCAAAGACATAAAAATATTATTAGTTGATGACGAACCAGACATTTTAGAAATTGTTGGTTATAATTTAACAAGCGAAGGCTATCAAGTAATTACTGCCGAAAACGGAAGTGAAGGTGTGAAAAAGGCTAAAAAAGAACTTCCAAACTTAATAATTTTGGATGTGATGATGCCAGAAATGGATGGTATTGAAGCTTGTGAACTCATTAGAAAACACCCCGATTTACAAAATACCCTTGTTGTTTTTTTAACTGCTAGAGGAGAAGATTATTCCCAAGTTGCAGGGTTTGATGCTGGAGCCGATGATTATATTACAAAACCCATTAAGCCAAAAGTTTTAGTAAGCAAGGTAAAAGCACTTTTAAGACGTTTTAAAGAAGAAGAAGTTGCCGATTCGTTCAAAATAGGTAATTTGGAAATTAATAGAGACGAGTACAAGATTACTTCAAAAGGAAAAGAAATAATTTTACCCAGAAAAGAATTTGAATTATTATCTTTATTGGCATCAAAGCCAGGGAAGGTTTTTAAGCGCGATGAAATTCTAGATAGTGTTTGGGGTAACGAGGTTGTAGTTGGTGGTAGAACCATTGATGTGCATATTCGTAAACTTCGCGAAAAAATTGGAGACGATAGCTTTAAAACTATAAAAGGCGTTGGCTATAAGTTTGTAGATTAATGCAACCAAAATTTAAGAAATCATATAGGTTTGCGGTAAAAACATCGCTTTATTTAACTATATATGTAACGCTCTTAACGAGTGTTTTTTTATTCGTTTTCTATTCATTTAATATCTGGTACATATTAGTATTGGCTGTTAGCACCTTTATATTTTCATTTTTTGTAACACAATACAGGGTAGAACGCTTTATTTATAAGCGCGTAAAAAAAATATACGACGATTTAACACTTTTAGAATCAACCAGTATTACAAAAGGCACCATAACTACCGATATGAAAACCCTAACACAGGAAATTGATAAGTTTGCGCGTGATAAAAAGATAGAAATAGAATCGCTTAAAGTTAGGGAGCAATATAGAAAAGAATTTTTGGGCAACGTTTCCCACGAATTAAAAACGCCTTTATTTACGGTACAGGGTTATATCTTAACGCTGCTTGATGGTGCTATGGAAGATAAAAACCTTAGAGAAAAATATTTAGAACGTGCCAGTAAAGGTGTAGAAAGGTTGGGGTATATAGTAAAAGATTTAGACATGATAACTAAATTGGAAGTTGGTGATTTAAGTTTGAATCCTGAAGTTTTTAATATCGTTGAATTGGTTGAGAACGTGTTCGATATGCTTGAAATGAAGGCTGCAAAAAAACGAATTACACTTACTTTTGATACCGATTATTCTAAACCCATTATGGTAAATGCGGATAAAGAACGGATACAACAGGTTTTGGCAAACCTAATGGTGAATTCCATTAAATACGGACAAGAAAAAGGTACTACCGAAGTTAGTATAGAAAACCTAATAAAAAATAAAGTTATTGTTAGGGTTACCGATAACGGTGAAGGCATTGATAAAAAAGATTTGTCCCGTATTTTTGAACGTTTTTATAGAGTTGATAAAAGTGGCTCGCGTAAAGAAGGTGGTTCTGGTTTAGGACTTTCCATTGTAAAACACATTATTGAAGCACACGACGAAAAAATATATGTAGAAAGTGAATATGGTGTTGGTAGCGAGTTTTCTTTCACCTTAGAAAAGGCTAAATAATTCTTCAAAATTGGTTTCGTGTTCAAATGATTGCAGTCCTTTAAAATCATTCACATCTTTAAGTTTTTCTAAAGTAAAAGTTTCCTGACTACAACTAGGCACAAGATTTAATTCTGTAAGGCGTGTTGCTAAATATTCTTGTTCAAACTGTCCCGGGGTTGGTATGAAAAAGGCTTTTTTACCAAGTTTAGCTAAATCCATAACCGTTGTGTAGCCCGAACGCGAAATAACCAAAGCACTTTCATTTATGGTTTTTTCCAATAAGCTAGAGGTCATAAAATTGTAAATGGTTATGTTGCCAATAAGTTGAATGGTTTGTTCTTTTTCCATAAGGCCCTTTACAAAAACTACTTTACCAGCATAGTTTTTTAACTCACCTAAAAGTTTGTTTTCAAGCAACGTACGTTGTGGTTCTGGACCAGAAAGTAAAACCAATAGGTCGTTTACTATATTAACATAGCGCTTTTCAAACCTGCTTAAAGTCCCCATATAGGTTGTGGGAATTTCAAAAGTTTCAGGACGCCCTAACTTTCCGCTTAAGTTAACGTCGGTTTCAACATCTGGAACCCAACAAGCATTAAAATTTTTAATAAATTTTTCATGAACTTTAGTGCTAAACCAAGTGGTGCTTCCGCTTAAAACTTTCAATTGGTGGGTTATAAATACCGATGGCACTTTTTTGCTGTAAACTCCTAATCTATTGTCAGAAATAATTCCTGAAATAGAGTTGTTTTCAATGATGTTTTTAGTGGATTTTTTTTCCGCTTTAATAGCATTTATCAGTTTTGGGGTATTAGTAAGGAGTTTTAATTTTAAAAACTTGCCATTTTTTGTATAAGTAATATCGTAAGAGGGTAATTCTATCGATGATAATCGAGGAAACTCCTTTTGTAATAAAGTAAGCGCCGCTCCATCGCTAGCAATCATGGGTTCAAAACCATTTTCTATCAATGCATTTATGATAGGAATGCATCTGGCGGCATGTCCTAGTCCCCAATTTAAAGGTGCAACTAAAATGCGTTTTTTCATTAGTTAGAATTATGGCGTTACCACAAGGGTCGGGCTTTACGCTATATCTTTTTAAAACATTTAGTGCTAGAAGTGAAGTACTTAAGCGGTATATAAAAAAACACTTCTACAATGTTTCTTGCTAATTTTTGTTTTAAAAAGGATGCCACTTCAATCCCTAACGCAAGTTTAAAGTAAATTCAAAGATAAGAATATATACACTAAACTATATTTCCTTAATTTTGCCAAATTATTATAAAAATTATCTGTGGGAAGTAAAAATAAATTAAGGAGATTTAGAGAAAATGAAACGTTTGCCAATGTATATCAACCAACAAGAGATGCGTTGGTTAATAATGAGTATGCTTTAAAAGGTAACTGGAACCAAACTTTTTTTAAAAACAACAATCCGTTAGTGTTGGAGTTGGGCTGTGGTAAAGGCGAATATTCGGTAGCATTGGCAAAAAAATATCCTAACAAAAACTTTATAGGTATTGATATTAAGGGGGCGCGTTTTTGGCGAGGTGCTAAAACAGCGGTAGAAGAAAATATACCTAATGTGGCTTTTTTACGAACCCAAATAGAACTCATTGAGTATGCTTTTGCTCAAAATGAAGTAGATGAAATCTGGATTACTTTCCCCGATCCTCAAATAAAATACAAACGCACCAAGCACCGTATGACGAATGCTGAGTTCTTAAAACGATACAAAACCATTTTAAAACCCGATGGTATTGTAAATTTAAAAACCGATAGTGAGTTTATGCATGGCTACACCCTTGGGTTATTGCATGGGGCAGGACACGAAGTACTTTACGCCAACCATAATGTGTACAAACAAGAAGGGAGTCCGGAAGAGGTTACAAGCATTCAAACATTTTACGAATCGCAATATTTAGAACAAAACAAACCAATTACGTATATTAGGTTTAAAATTAAATAGTTGTGAATATAACCATCCTCTTTTTTTTAGGTTTAATGATAGCTTTAGTTGGGGTAGTGCCTCCTGGATTATTAAACATGACGGCGGCTAAAATCAGCTTGAAAGAAGGGCATACAAGAGGTGTGGTGTTTTCTATTGGGGTTTGTGCTATTGTGTTGGTACAAACCTATATAGCAGCCATATTTGCAAGTTATTTAAGTCATCATTCAGAAATTGTAGATATTCTTCAGCGGGTTGCATTTGTTATTTTCATTCTTATTACCATCTATTTTTTATTTATAGCCAAAAATGAGCCGAAGGAGGTTGCAGAACCTGAAATACGAAGTAAAAAAAGCCGTTTTTTCCAAGGGGTTTTTATGTCGGCTATTAATGTATTTCCCATTCCTTACCAAGCCTATATGACGATAACCATCGCTACATTTGGTTGGTTGGATTTTAGTCAAATCAGTATTATATCGTATGTAGCTGGAGCAGCAATGGGAACATTTGTAATGCTATATGTGTATATGTTTTTTTTTGATAAAATAAAGAACAAATCAATTACCTCTCAAAAAAGCATGAACTACCTTATAGGGGCGGTTACAGGGGTAATTTCTATCATCACCCTAATTAATATCATTAAAGAAATGTAGTTTATGCAACAAGAAACTTTAAATTTTTTTAATAAAGTTTATGAAGTTGCAAAACAAATACCCTATGGAAAAGTAACAAGTTACGGAGCTATTGCCACTTATTTGGGTGCGGTAAGAAGCGCACGTATGGTTGGGTATGCTATGAATGGTTCAGTAGGTAAAGATGTACCGGCGCACCGCGTAGTAAATAGAAAAGGTTTGCTAACAGGTAAGCATCATTTTGAAGGCACCAATTTAATGCAACAACTTTTAGAAAGTGAAGGGATTAAAGTAGTTGATAACCAAATTCAAGATTTCGAAAAGGTGTTTTGGAACCCTTCAGTGGAATTGTAGTTTTCAAAAACCAAAAACCAAAAACCAAAAACCAAAAACCAATCTATAGTATTTCCTAATTCTTCAAAAATTTACAAATAATAGTAAATCTACATCAGCCATAATAAATCCAAATATTAGCATCAATCATTTCAATTCAATCACTTTAAATTTTAAATAATTCACAGTATCTTTGCGTTTTAGAATGATTCTTAATAAATGTAAAGAATAACGATTTTAGATTAATAAAAAGAACATTAGAAACGGTGTCTTTTTTCTTTAATCTATTTTCTAATATCTCATATCTCAAAAAAATGAAGCTTAAAAAACAAGATATACTTAAAGCACTGGAAACTATTACAGTAGTAGGCGAAGGGCAAAACATGGTAGAGAGTGGTGCTGTAACCAATGTAGTCACTTTTGGAGATGAGGTTATTGTAGACATTACCATAAAAAATCCAAGTTTACAGGCAAAAAAACGTACCGAAGTCGATATTTTAAAAACAATACACGAGCAGGTTTACGAAAAAGCCAAAATAACTATTAACGTAAAAGTAGATGCTCCGGTAAAACCAAAGGCGAATGTTATAAAAGGAAACCCAATTCCGGGTATTCAAAATATCATAGCGGTGGCTTCTGGTAAAGGAGGAGTGGGCAAATCTACTGTCACAGCAAATTTAGCGGTAACCTTAGCTAAAATGGGTTTTAAAGTAGGTGTGTTGGATGCCGATATATATGGGCCATCCATTCCTATTATGTTTGATGTGGAGGCTGAAAAACCTTTGGCAGTAAACATCGATGGTAAATCTAAAATGAAACCTGTAGAGAATTACGATGTAAAAGTATTGTCTATTGGCTTTTTTACCCAACCCAACCAAGCAGTTGTTTGGCGTGGACCTATGGCAGCAAAAGCTTTAAACCAAATGATTTTTGATGCACATTGGGGCGAACTCGATTTTATGCTTATCGATTTGCCACCAGGAACAGGCGATATCCACTTAAGCATCATGCAATCGTTACCTATTACAGGCGCTGTGGTGGTAAGTACACCACAAAATGTAGCATTGGCAGATGCTAAAAAAGGCGTTGCCATGTTCCAACAAGAAAGCATTGATGTACCGGTATTAGGAATAATAGAAAATATGGCATACTTTACACCCGAAGAATTGCCAAACAACAAATATTACATTTTTGGTAAAGAAGGTGCTAGAAATTTAGCCGAAGATTTGCAAGTACCGTTTTTAGGAGAATTACCATTGGTACAAAGTATTCGTGAGGCGGGCGATGTAGGTCGTCCTGCAGCATTGCAAACAGCTACGGCTTTAGAGCAGGCTTTTGAAAAAATAACGCAAAATGTGGTGCAAGAAGTGGTAAACCGTAACGAAAACTTACCACCAACCGAAGCAATAAAAATTACAACCATGGCTGGGTGTTCAGCAGTAAAAAAGAAATAAATGACTACAGAAGAAGTTAGATTAAATGTTGAAAAAGCATTAGATGAAATCCGTCCGTTTCTACAAAGCGATGGCGGCGATATCTCTTTATTGGCCATAGAGGACAACAATACTTTGGTAAAAGTACAGTTGCAAGGCGCTTGTGTAGGTTGTAGCGTAAACCAAATGACGCTAAAATCGGGGGTGGAAATGACCATTAAAAAGTATGTGCCACAAATAGAAAAAGTGGTAAATATTCTGTCTTAAAAAATAAATACCTTTCCAAATAAAATCAAAACACATAAATAATACTACTTTTGTCGGGCGGTTTTGGCATCCATCGTGCTAAGCAACCCGTAGTATAAGTAAAATAGAGTTATGCAAGATATTACTATAAAAATTACAGATAGAGACGGCGTTACCCACGAAGTCGTGGCACCAACCGATATGGCAATGAATTTAATGGAAGTAGTACGCAGTTACGAGCTAGCGCCCGAAGGTACCATAGGTGTTTGCGGTGGGATGGCTATGTGCGCATCTTGCCAATGCTATGTGTTGAGCGATACCGAATTGCCTCCAATGAGCGATGACGAAGAAGCCATGCTTTCCGAAGCGTTTGATGTAAAAGATAACAGCCGTTTAGGATGCCAAATCCAAATGACTCCTGATATGAATGGTCTTGAGGTAGAATTAGCTCCAGAGAGTTAACCAATTCCTGTCTTTCGACTCCACTTAAGATAAATTACAGCAGGAATCTCACCATAAAAAACTCCAAATTTTAATTGAAGCATTTGGGCGTTCCCGTATCCTGAAACAAGTTCAGGAACTGGGTCGGGCTTTTTGTCATTCCTGCGAAGGCAGGAATCCACAATTAAAGTTAAAACTTTCTTTTTAGTTTATTTCCTCATCAAAGAAAACCAAAAGGATACCGCCTTAAATGCGTAGCATTCACGATTTCTTTGATTTTAAAATAAAATGCATGAGTAATTCCTAACGCAGCTTACCGTAAACCAAGTTAATTTTAGTAGTATTACTATATTAACGTTTAGCGTATTTTTTTATAGAAATAAATTTTATATTTATTGGATAACAGTAACAGAAAACTTATTATTTCCTGATCTATTTTCGGGATATGAGTAGTAAAGGTTGCTATATAACCAGTTACCTGCAAGCTGAACCCAGCCACACAAACAATACATGACACACACAATCCAAAACTAAAAAGCAAAAGAGTTGTTTTCTGCCTTTGCGATCGAAAAGCATAGTGAAAAGATTGTGAATAAAAATATAGAAAATAACCAACCAAAATAGCAAACTTTATTAACTTGTACGTTAAATAAGAGATAATGGTTAAAGAAGGAATTGACATAGAAAACATTGATGGACAACTATTTGAAATGAAAGTAGTTGAACCAGATAATTCTAAACCTGCTTCTTTTACACATTATTTGCATAATCATAAAAATGGAGTTTCTCAATTTTATAAAAAAGATGCACTTTCTTACGTAAAAGAAATTCTTGAAAAAGAATATCCAACAGAAAAAGTCACAAATAAAGTAGCAGAAGAAGCACTTCAATATTTGATTTTTGACCTCAATAAATCAGTTCCTTTTCCAGCACCAGAAAAACCAAAATTTAAATTTATTGACCTTTTTGCAGGAATTGGTGGTTTTCGTTTAGCACTTCAAAATCTAGAAGGAAAGTGTGTTTTCACAAGCGAATGGGACAAGTATTCAAAACAAACTTATAAAGCTAATTTTGGGGAAATTCCGTTTGGAGATATAACAAAACCTGAGACAAAAAATTATATTCCAGACAATTTTGATGTGCTTTGTGCAGGTTTTCCTTGTCAAGCGTTTTCAATTGCAGGAAGACGTGGCGGATTTGAGGATACAAGAGGAACATTATTTTTTGATGTTGCAGAAATTATAAAAAGAAAACAACCGAAAGCAATTTTTTTCGAAAACGTAAAAGGTTTAAGAAACCACGACAAAGGAAAAACATTAGCAACCATTTTAAATGTGCTTCGAGAAGATTTAGGCTATTATGTGCCTGAACCTCAAATATTAAATGCAAAAGAATTTGGCGTTCCTCAAAATCGTGAACGAATTTTTATAGTAGGTTTCCGTAAGGATTTAGGAATTATTCATTTGGGCGTTACCCTATCGGGCAGGACTTTCCGTTCCAATCTTTTTGTTTGTTCCTCTCAAAAAGAATTCCCTCTTCAATCCCTAACGCAAAACGCAGCATAATGGCAAAAAACAATTGGGCAAGAGAAGAAACGATTGTAGCCTTTAATGTGTATTGCAAAATACCTTTTAAAAATAGTAGTAAAACAAATCCAACTGTTATAAAATATGCTAATATTATTGGAAGGTCGCCATCTGCTTTAAATATGAAAATAGGTAACTTTGGAAGACTTGACCCAGAATTGAAAAAGCAAGGAATTACAGGCTTGGTTAATGGAAGTAAACTAGAAGAAGATATTTGGGATGAATTTAATGGCAATTGGGACAGATTAGCCTTTGAAAGTGAAGAATTGATTGCTAAATTTCAAAACAAAGAAATTGAAGATATCAGTTTGGAAAATTTTCCAGAGGGAAAAGAAAGAGAAACAACTATCAAAGCAAGAGTAAACCAAAATTTTTTCAGAAGCACAATCTTATCTTCTTATAATTTAAAATGTTGCATTACAGGATTATCAATTCCTGATTTTTTAGTGGCAAGTCATATAAAACCTTGGTCAAAAGATATAGAAAACAGAACCAATCCTCATAATGGATTATGTTTAAATTCAATTCACGATAAAGCTTTTGATAAAGGGTTTATTACGGTAACACCAGATTTTAAAATAAAAGTTTCGGAATTTTTTAATGATTATTCGAAAGATAAATCTGTTAACGATTTCTTCATTAAATATAATAACCAAAATATTATCAAGCCTGAAAGATTCTTACCTACAAAAGAGTTTTTAGATTATCACTTTCAAAATATTTTCATAAAATGAATAATTTTCAAACCATTAATACAGATTATTTAAGAGCTTCTAGAACAATAGAAACAATACTTGTTACTAAAGAAAATTCAAGTAAAGTATTTTTTATTTATAATTATGAAGGCAGCTCATTTAGAGTATTTGAAACTCAATTGAGTTTAATACATTTCTTCCAAAATAAAACTGAAAGCAATTTTCATTTCAATTCAGAAATTGAACTCGACCATTTTTTGTCCAAAGTAAAATTGTCTACATAAATTAAAGCTCCTTTCAAATAATCTCACTCTTATCTTATTGACAGTTTACTACCTGAAATTTTATCACAAATCGTTTTTTATTTTTATTCAAGTGAGTTTTCACATTTGACCGATTTGGTAAACTAAACAGCGAACAAAAACCCAATAAACTTTGATATTGAAAACGAACATAAGTTTTACGAATATAAAATAAAGCGTTTCTTGACAGATGTTGCACTTGGAATGATGCCATCACAAGTTTGGACAGGTAAATATGATGCAACAGGTGGATATTTAATAGTCAAAGAAAATGGAGACGTTTTGTGTTATCATATTTATAATAGAAACGAATTTGAGGATTATTTACTAAATAATACTAAACTCGATACCGCAAGTTCTTCTCGACACGGATTTGGGGAAATATATGAGGAAAACGGAGAATTATATTTTAAACTTAATTTGCAAATTAGGTTTATAAAGTAGCCAACGCTGAAAATCAGGTATAACGGAAATAAATCCAGCAGGTAATAAGCTAATATATTCTGAATCTATTGTATGAGTAAACCGCAAAAATGAGTCTGTTTGGGATTGCAGTGGTATCGGGGTTAATTATTTATTAATTAGTGCAATTTTCTCATTCACAGCATCCATAAAATTATGTAAATAATTGGGCACATTTCCTTTCATTTGGTCTATTTTCCATTTTTTAACAACGCCATTTTTGGAATATTCAATATAAAGACCGCCACCATCGGCACAATCAGGACAACCTAAAACGCCTTCTTTTTCTTCAAGTAATTTTGTTGGAAAAGCATCTGCCAAATCTTTTACCTGTTCAAATTTATCGCCAGCCAACACTTCAAAATTAAAAGACTCATGGGTGTATTGGTCGTTAGTATCTTCATATAATGTATCAGAGGTTAATTTAAAAGTTTCAATGCAACTTTCCCCAAGACAAAATCCGTAAAAATGACCAAAAATTAAATAATCACCGTCATATACCGGAACGTCGTTTTTTGAGCTGCAACCGAAGCTGTAAATAACTACTAATAAAATTAAAACTGCTTTTTTCATGTATGTTGTCTTATAAAGATTAGATGCAAAAACCACCGTGAGGTTGCGTTAACTTGCAGACGATTTGCTTTGTTGGTTATTCTATGCTACCGCTAACATCTACCACCAAACCAAGAATATTTTCGTTAACTGTCCATTTTTAAATTTGGCCCAGCATAATGGGGAAAATTGTTGTTTAAAATAATCTGTAGCCATGTGGTTGAAAGCATCAAAAAGCATCCAATTTACATGAGGGTGTGGAACCATCAACCAATCTTTTTTGTTAGGGATGTGAAATTTGCATTCTTCAAGTTCATGCAGTTGATTTTTATTAACATATAATCCTGCAAAACATGCTGTGTTTAAAACTTTAAGTTGGATATTTTTATTAGTAAAAGGAGCGAATAGTTGGGCTTTAAAATATACCTGCTGTTTAATTTCATGTCGGTTTAAATCTAAAGCCGTTAAATATTTTTCAGTATTGTTATTGTACAAAAGAGGGAGTTGTTTGTCCCTTAATTTGGTAAGTTTTTCTTTTAGGGAATCTTTTCTATTAGGACCAACAAAATGATCAATTTCGGTAGTTCCAACAGAAGCGTCATACAAATAAAATTTATAAATGATTTCTAAATGAATGGGTTCACCATCTTTTAAAAGCAAACAATCTATTTCGCCTAAAGTTGTTTTTTCATCTTGAATTTGAATATTTTCCGCAATAATGGAAATATTAGGGTGCATTTCGAGTTCACAAGCGACTAAACGTTCTACATATTTTCCCAAACGAAGTTGTTCGTCTATTTCAATATTTAAGGTATGCGATTCAGAAATAATTTCAAATTGTTGTAAAGAAAAAACATCATTACTTTTCCATAAGCAGGGTGTTTTTAAAAAACCTTCATATCTTTTTTGAATCATTATTTTGTATAGGTTTGGGTTTAACCCATCAAGCAGTTTTGTAATCTATCAATTTTCTAGGGCCTTCTAAAAGCACTCTAACAATTTGTAAAACACCATCGTCATTTGTGTCTATATGCCATTTTATTAGTGAAATTTCACCGTTTACAATTTCAATGCCCGTAATGCTTCTGGGGTGTACACAGCTACCATCGTTAAAAAAAGCAATATCGCCAGGTTCTGGAAATCGTGGTCTATGGGTGTGCCCAACAATGGTCACTAAATTATTGTTTTCAATAATCCATTTTTTGGTTCTGCGTTCAATTCGTATAAGTTCGCTGTAGTTTTTTGCAGGACTTGTAGGATCCGCAATACCCATAACATTTAAGGGTTTCCATAGGATTCTCACCATAAAACGGCTCCATTTCCAGAACAGATAATTCCACCAATCGGCCTGATGTCCGTGTGTTAAAAATATTTCTTGATTGGTATCTCTATTTTTTAAAATAATGCCTTCGTGGTATTCAATACCGGGAAACAAATCGGCATCAATGCCCAATGTTTTATCAAAATAAGTGTATAAATGCTTCTTCACATAATTAGGGTTTCTGTAAACCATATCGTGGTTTCCCCAAATCATATGCAGCTTGTTTTCTTTGTGAAATTGGCGCATAAGCATATATACATTTTTATGCGCTTCAAAAATGGGTTCAAACGAAAGGTTTTCCCAAAGTTCATCGCCATCACCTATTTCGCAATACTGAAAACCTTCAGTATAGTACTGTTTTAAAGCATGGAAGTAAATGTTTCGGTTGTTAGCAAAATCGTCGGCAAAACTATTATCGCCTCGGTGGCAATCACTAAATAAAATAAATTTACTAGCATCATCAAAATTGATGATTTTAGCCTTTTTATAAGCATTATCTAGCCTTTTTTTTGTTGAAAACATATGAGTAAATGTAAACCCGTTGGGTATAATTGCTCTATCAATACTAATTTTTATATAAATTGTCACATTGAGCTTGTCGAAATGTATTTTCTAGTGTCTTCGACAGGTTCAGACTGACACTTGAGCACTAAATTGACTTTAAATTATAATCAAAATTCGTTATAAATTGAATTTTATTAATTTCACTCAACGGATTAAATGTAATCAAAATATTAGAAAAAAGACCAGTGAGGTTTTAAAACCATACCAGTCTAATCATTTCAAAAAATTAAATATTTAACGAAACGCATTTTAAATATGCGTAGCAAGACGCAAGGCATTTAAATTTCAATCCCTTAATTTTTTAGAATGCTACTTTCTGTAGAGTGGGTCAGCGCCTATGGTGCCAACCAATTCATTTAAATATTTAGGGGATTTTACATGGTCATAAGATTTTTTTACTGATTTTAATCGCTCTTTAATGCTCATTTCTTGAATTAATATATCGTTGTTTGGGTTTGCGATAAACGCTTCCAAATAGGCTAATTGGGAATCATAAAAGCGAATGTCTTTTTGTTGTTTTAAAACCAATCTTTGTTTGTACCAATCGCTCTGCAATACGTAATTTCTATCGAAATACTGACGTAATTCTGGGTTGTCAATGGTTTTTCCTTCATAGTTGCCATACGCCATGATGTGCAATAATATTTCTAAAGGTGGTATTGCTGCTTTAACACTGCCATCTTCAAAATAGCTTAATGCCACTTTTTGTTGTGCTTCAACAATGTTTTTAATACCATCTACATAATCTTCCATACCTTGAATTTCAGGTTTTAGCATGCGTTCGTTAAAAACGGCCGTAGGTTCGTCAAACAATCTATTCATACATCTTAGCGCAAATGTTTTTGTAATTCTATAGCCTAACCTGCTTGCCAATATGGTTTCGCCACGGTACTCAAAATCGTCTAATTTTTCTAATGAACCATTTGCAATTAGCTGTTTGGGATCTCTATCTTTTGGCTCCAATCGTGCCCAGATTTCTGGAATAAGCAAACTGACGTCATGGTCAATCTTATTTTCAGCTCCTACATATCCAGCTGCTGTGCTAAACCCATTTGATTCTGTTAAAATGTGTGACAATAGCGCATTATTCAAATCGGTAGTTGGTGTTAGCATGTTAAAGGGGGCTTTGGTTAAAGCCCCTTCAGAACCTGCTCCGGTTGTTGATGGTGACTTACCTGTTAGGCTACAAATAAAGTCCATAAACAATTCGGGGGTTTCTTGGTAGTGAATGGGGTTATATACCGCCAAAGGTCGAATGCTCGCAACCTTGTCAACAGGGTTATTTCGTCTACCAGGGAGTACTGCATTTACAACGTGAATAACGGGTTCGTCAAATTTTATTTTTCTAAGTAACCGTACCCCTGTGTCTGCTAAATAACTGGCCTCAGTTTCTTCAATATGTCTGCTTGGTTCCAAATATCGAGGATTTGCAGTGGGTTCGCCATTCACAATCCTAGTGTGCGATGGCAATACAAAAGATGCTTCGTCATCGTTGCTGTTTACGATATTGGTTATGAAATCTTTAACTGGTTGTGTGTATTTATCAAAGTTGATGGTGTCCTCATAAATGGCAATGGCATCGGTTTTTTTCAACAATTCGTAGTTTGTTAAAAAGCGGCCATTTGAAACAATATCCAATTCTGCGTTTTTATCGTAGCCTCTTACAACAGCTTCATCAGGTCTTTGGAACAAATGCGCTTCGCAATTGGTAAGTACTTTTACACTTTTGTTGGTGTATTCTGGATTCAGGTTTTTTATCTGTTCTCTTGGTAATGTTATTGAAGCAGTAATGTCATCTTCGGTTTGGATCTTTTCACAAGGAGAAAAATCAGATCTCAATTTATTTAGCATCCAGTTTCCTTTTTGGTTGAACCCAATACGCACATAACTACCCACCACTGGGGTGTTATTATACAAAAGACCTGTTCCTTTTTGTCCATTGATTATTTCTACTGACATGTAATCTTTCCAGTTTAGCGCGCCGTGTGCTTGTCTGTATAATCGTTTTACAAAAAGCACCAACGATCTGATATGTACAGGGATGTTTCTTAAAAATTCGTTGAATTCATCTGAATTTTCTTCTGATGGGGTAAGCAGTTTTACCGCAGAGCTTAAGCTTCTGTTTTCACTTAAAAAATGTCTCGATTTTGGTCTATTCGGGTCCTTGATTTTCCAACGCGTAGAATAATTGAACTCTATGATTTCATCTGCTTTTTCGAAATCTTCATCAATGTCATGAATGTTAAACGTACTGTAAGTAATGGCGTTTTGCATAGACTTTGAAATTTCAGACTTTCCACCACCTGATACAGTACAGGGTTTATGGCAAAAAACACCCTCTGCAAAAGTATCTACAATACGCCATAAGCTAATGCTTTTGTGTTTTTCCAATCTGAATTTATTACCAGTAGGGTGCACATAGGTTTTGTATGGTGATATGGTTAGTTTTTGATCTTTTCCATCATGTTTCCAGGTAATGCTATTGGTGTTGGTGTTTACATAAGAAAACTCTGGAATGTAAACGATATTGGGGTATTTTTTGTCGATGGCATAGTTTTCAGGCATGACTTCTATACGATTCGCTAATAGTGTTTTAACTTCTTCAAAAGAATGCTTATTATTATGAAATTCTGAGTAATCCCTTCCGTCTAAGGTGTCACCCATAACTCTTCTTGCAAAAGCCATTGCGCCTCCGGCATGTTCCTCTTCAACTAAACCAAATAAATTTGCAGAGTAGCTGATCTGGGTCTTGATCTCTTTTTTTGAATAGCCGTAATAATTATCGGCTATTAGTGTAATGACGACACCCCTGTCGTCCCTACATGTCACTTTAAAAGCATTGCCATCATTATAAATGTCGTTGGCATCATTCCAATACATACCATCTCTTTTTTGACGTTCTGTAGCGTCGTTAAAATGGGGCAATCCAACAGCTTTCTTTTTAAGGGTTGTTAATTGGGGAGCCAAAATAATGCATCCGGTATGACCTGTCCAATGTTCGGTGTCCAATGCGGCATCGTTTTGTGCTAAATTTGGGTCGCCTGCATTTCCAAAAATAGACTCAACAAAATCTAAATTACTAACCAAGTTACCTGGTGCAAAAAAGCGAACTTCCATAGATTTTTTGGTAATAACACCTTTTACTTCTGGGCATACAATAGGTCTTAAAAGCATTGATACCATTGTTTTTGCCTTGTTCTCTTGGTTACTGGTAAATGGAAGTATTTTTAAGTCGTCAGATGGATTAAAGGCTGCGTTCAAAAAGTGGGCAAAAGTAATTTTTGGCACTTCTTTTTTATCTAATGGTACAGGTAAATTACCTTCTACAATGTGAAAAGTGCCCTTTGTGGTTCTTTTGTCGTTTAGCGGATTGTTTAAAATTCCTTGTTTTATTCTATTGGATGTAACCAGTTCACTTTTAAAAGTATTGCCATTTGGTGGTAAGCTCACTTCTCTAGCGTGTCCTTTTTTAGATAGTATTAATGTATTGTTGGGCAGTTTATAGGATTTGTTTATAATAACCTTGTTTAAGTAGTCGTCTATAAAATTTTGAATTCTTGAATCTGCAGGACAATGGTGGTCTGCCAGTAATCTGGATTTTTCACGTATACTTTTTATCATTCCAGAAGTAAGCGCTTCAAATTTTGGATCGCAAAATTTTTCATCACTATCCTCATAATCTTTGTAAATCGGCTGTCCTAGGGCTGCTAATTGTAAATTGATAAATTGTACAATGTCTTTTCTTGATTCTTGCATGGCTTTAAAAATTCGTTATTCAACAACAAAGTTAAGTCAGGAGTTTTTTTAAAAACCTGTCGAAAATCAGTTATTGTTTAAATTTTATTTCAAAGCTTAAAATGGGATAACATAATTTTTTACCCAAATGTATAGTGAAACTCATTATTACTTTTTCGCTTCAATCAAAAAAGTCAAGATGAGTTCAACGTCAAAAATGGTTAATGGACCAACTTGAAAGAAGTATTGGTTTATATTGGAAACAAGGAGTCTATTTAAAAGCATTCAGTCCTGTAATATCCAATCCAGTAATCAATAAATGAATGTCGTGCGTGCCTTCATAAGTAATAACGCTTTCCAAATTCATAGCATGTCGCATGATGGAGTATTCTCCGGTAATGCCCATGCCACCTAATATTTGTCGCGCTTCACGGGCAATGTTTATGGCCATATCCACATTGTTGCGTTTTGCCATTGATATTTGTGCCGAGGTTGCTTTGTTTTCGTTGCGTAATACTCCAAGACGCCACGTTAAAAGTTGTGCCTTGGTAATTTCTGTAATCATTTCAGCTAATTTCTTTTGTTGCAGTTGAAATTGGCCTATGGGTTTGCCAAATTGCATACGTTCTTTACTATATCTAAGTGCTGTATCGTAACAATCCATGGCTGCGCCAATAGCACCCCAAGCAATGCCATAACGTGCCGAATCTAAACAGCCTAAAGGCGCTCCCAAACCAGATTTATTAGGCAATAAGTTTTCTTTGGGCACTTTAACATTATCAAAAATAAGTTCGCCGGTTGCCGATGCGCGAAGCGACCATTTGTTGTGGGTTTCGGGAGTGGTAAAACCTTCCATACCACGTTCAACAAGTAAACCATGAATTTTTCCTGCTTCATCTTTTGCCCAAACTACAGCTACTTGTGCAAAAGGCGCATTGCTAATCCACATTTTAGCACCGTTCAATATATAATGGTCGCCCATGTCCTTAAAGTTTGTTACCATACCGCTAGGGTTGCTACCGTGGTCGGGTTCCGTTAAGCCAAAACAACCCATCCATTCTCCTGTGGCCAATTTTGGCAGGTATTTTTTGCGTTGGGCTTCAGTGCTGTATTTCCAAATGGGATACATAACTAAGCTAGATTGTACCGAAGCGGTGCTGCGTACACCAGAATCACCACGTTCAATTTCCTGCATTATTAAACCATAGCTAATTTGATCTAAACCTGCGCCACCATATTCAACGGGTATGTAAGGGCCAAAAGCGCCAATTTCTGCCAAACCATTAATAAGTTGCATAGGAAACTCAGCTCTTTGCGCATAGTCTTCAATAATGGGCGAGACTTCTCGTTTTACCCATGTTCGGGCAGTATTTCGGACCAATTTATGTTCTTCGGAAAGTAAATCGTCTAGATGGTAGTAATCGGGTGCTTCAAATAAATCTGGTTTCATCTGGTTACATTATTTTAAATTAATGACAGATGGGTTTTACTACCGATTATGACATTAATTTTGAGTTTTATGACTTATTCAAAAGAAAATAATTAGTAAAACCTATGTTTTTTTAAGAATTTGTCATTGTAATTCCTCAAATTTAATTAATTCTTAGTATTCAATCACATTTTTAAATAGAAATCTTTGGTGAGATTTATATAATCTTTAGTGTAATCATGTCGTTCTGTTTCTATAACCAGCGTGTCTTTTTTTACGGCGCTTTCAATAAAAGAGCATTCTATTAAGCTTCGTTTTGTTTCAGAGGTCTGGTTGCCTTTTACCTGCAGAATTCTGTTAGGAAACAAGTTGAAGGCAGTGGCTGTCTTGATAAAATCTGCTTCTTCTTTAAAAGGGATAATTACAGAAAAAATTCCATCTTCAGATAATAATTTTGAAACGCTTTCAATTAAATGGTTAAAAGGCATCGAGTCGTTAAAACGTGCCATGTCACGTTGTGGGCTATCTGTTTTGTAATCTTCAGAATAAAAAGGCGGGTTGCAGATAATTAAGTCGTAAGTGTCTTCAATTTCATCAACAAATTCTTCCAAAGAAGCATGGTAGCAAAAGAGCCTGTCGCCCCAAGGGGATGCTTCAAAATTGTCAACACATTGTTCGTAGGCATCATCATCAATTTCAATGGCATCAATAAGTTCTGCGTTGCTGCGTTGTGCAAGCATAAGTGAAATAACACCGGTGCCTGCACCAATATCCAAAACTGAAAAAGGGTTTTTTTCAATGCTGCTCCAAGCTCCAAGAAGCACACCGTCAGTCCCAATTTTCATGGCACATTTATCTTGTTGAATTTCGAATTGTTTAAATTTAAATGGTTTGTTAGACATGCTGGTGTGTTAAAAAATTAAGAAAGTAGATTGAAAAATCGGTTAAAATAACACAAAATATGCTAAACTGTGTTAAAAAATAAATTTGTATTATTTACGTTATTAATATTGTAACATAGATGTGAAATCAATACGCATCTTAAAAGAATTTATTGAAGTGCTAAACTAAAGATTATTTATATGAAGTCTTCGGAAAAAATTTTAGGAAAGCTCAATAATTTGTTGATAATGAATTATGAGGTTGAGAAAATTTACTCGGAAGCTCTTGATTTAGCTACAGATGATAATTTAAAAGCATTTTTTAGAGAAAGAGGTTTTGAAAGAAATGAATTTGGTAGACAATTGAGAGACGAAATAGTAAAGTTGAATGGTAAACCTAAACCTTTGAATGTATTGAGTGGTAATTTTGATAATATATTGGCAAACTTTAAAAACTATATTTTATTAAATAACGAATACGATTTAATGGAAGAGATTTATAATTTGAAAACAAAAAGTATCGAAAAATACAACGAATTGCTGATGGAGATTAATTTACCATTATCGGTATGTAAGCTGTTGGTAAAACAACGTGATAGTATTTATAGTAATATGAATGCGATGAAAAGACAAGACGAATTTGTTGTGTAACCCAAATACAACGAAAAAACAAAGGCTAATTTTTTTTAAAAATTAGCCTTTGTTTTTATAAAGAATTCTGAAAAAAGAATTACAAGTACAAATCAATCAATCCTTCGGGTGTTTTAACCAATATGATTTTATTTTTTCTATCTACTTTTTCAATAAATTCATCATTCATGGGAATAAGGATTTCTCTGCCATCGTTTTTTATTTCAAATAAAGCTTGGGCTGTAGAATCGTTAATGCCCACAATGGTTCCTACGTTTCCGTAGTTTACATCTTCAACGATAAAGCCGATAACTTCATGAAAATAGAATTTGTTACCTTCTAGTTTTGGCAAAAATTCTAAAGGTAAATACACATCGCTTTTTATTAGGGCATCGGCATCAGCTTCTGTGTTAACATCCTCAAATTGTACGCGTAACAAATCGGATTTATGAAGCTGGGAACTTTCAATAAAAAATGGAATCAGCGTATTGCGAACTTCAATAAACATAGCGTCTAGGTTTTCGTATAATTCGGGTTGGTCGGTATCCAACTTAATTAAAAGTTCACCTTTGAAACTATATTTTGTGACAATTTTACCTAAGTAAAAACAATCTTCTTTTTTCATGACAAATTTTATTTGTCATCCTGAACTGGATTCAGGATCTCATTATTAAATTTTTAGGATGCTGAAATAACTTCAGCATAATGCAAAACCATTTTGCATAAAAAACTCCGATACAAGTACCGGAGTTTAAAAGTATAAAAAAAATATTTTTTATTCTTCTTCTTTTGTTTCTACTTCAGCAGCAGGAGCTTCTTCTGTAGTAGTTTCTTCAGCCACAACTTCAGCAGCTTCTTCTTCAACAACAGGAGCAGCGGCAGCAATACGAGCTTCGTTTGCAGCTTTTTCAGCTTCTAAAGCTTTTGCTTTAGCTTCTGCTTGCGCTTTTGCTAAACCATCAGTTTTTGCACCAACTTTACCTGCTTTTTCTTCTAACCAAGCAGTAAATTTAGCTTCCGCTTGTTCTTCGGTTAAAGCGCCTTTTCTAACACCACCTGCAAGGTGATTTTTTAGTAAAGCACCTTTGTAAGATAGAATAGCTTTAGCTGTGTCGGTTGGTTGTGCACCGTTTTGTAACCATTGTACAGCACCATCAACATTTAAATCTATAGTTGCTGGGTTAGTGTTTGGGTTATAAATACCTAATTTTTCAAGATATTTACCATCTCTTTTTGATCGTACATCGGCTGCAACAATCCAGTAAAAAGGTTTCCCTTTTTTACCATGTCTTTGTAATCTAATTTTTACTGGCATAATAATTAATTATTTGAGGTTCTCGACCTCGGTTATTAATGAGGGCGCAAATATAATTAATAATTAGCAATTAACAATTAATAATTACGCTTTTCTTAGAACAACAAGCAAACGGGTCTTGGTGCTTTTACTTCGTGTAAAAAAGTGAGCATTCCGCTTGCGGCATTAATACTGAAAACGGAGATATTTTGACTTTTTTGATTGGCAACCAATAGAAATTTTCCCGAAGGGTCTATCGTAAAGTTTCTGGGCCAATCCCCATGAACAGACATGGTTTGGATTTTTTCAATAGTACCGTCAACCTTGCTTCTTTTAAAAACAGCAATGGAATTTTCGCCCCGGTTAGAGCCGTATAAATAAAGCTCGTTTTTAGATAAATGAATGTCGGCACAGGCATTTTTTCCTTCGTAAGTGTCTTCTAAAGTAGAATCGAAGTCAATTTGTTCAAAACCAGAATCTGTTTTTTTAACCGAAGTTATCGAACTACTAAGTTCATTGATGATATATATAAATTGGCCATTTTTTGTTAAAGCAAAATGCCTCGGGCCAGGGTTTTCGGTGGTTTTGAAAATAGAAGGTGTGGCTAATTCGTAGTTGTTGTTTTTTAGTTTGTATTGGAATACTGCATTCAGGCCTAAGTCAGCAATATATAATTCGTCTCTAAAAAATTGAGCCGAATGCGCATGCGATACTTTGTCTGCGGTATTATATTTAAAAACTTGAGAAGCCTCATTAAGTTTTCCGTCTCTTGAAATGTTATAAACGGCCGCACTACCACCACGATAATTGGAAACCACGGCTTTGTTCCCTTGTTTATTTAGCGAAACATGGCAGGGGCCTTCACCATTGCTACTTACTTTATTTAAAAATTTGAGCAGACCATTTTCTTGAATTTTAAATGATGAAACTGTGCCTCCTGAGCTTTCGCTTACGGCGTACAAATATTTTTTATTTGGTGAGTATGCTATAAACGAAGGGTTTTCGGTAGCTATTGCCAATTGCAAATTGCTAAGTTCTCCGGTTTTAAGGTTGAAATCAAATTTATAGATGCCTTCACTGGATCCATCGGTGTAGGTGCCCACATATAATGTGGTGTTTTGGGCGTTGCAAATGAAAAAACTTGTTAAAAAGGCGAAATAAAAATAAATGGTTTTCATACGAGTCAAAATAGAGTGCTTAAAAATAAGTGAATTAATTTAAAGTTTTGATGTTAAATTCTTCTTTGTTTAGAATTCAAAATGAATTATTGTAAGTTCTGTTAAACTACGTTAAATGCTTGGTTTTATCTATCATAATCACTATATTAAGAATGCAGATGCGAAACAATACGCATCTTAAAATAAATTATTGAAATTTTAAAAATGAAAATGATTTTATGAAGTACACAGAAAAAATTTCTAACAAATTGAACGAATTGCTAATAAAGAATTTTGACGCAGAAAAAAGGTATTTAAGTGCTATTGATAACGTAAATGATGATAGGTTGAAAATGTTTTTTAAAAGAAGAGCTACAGACCGTAGTAAATTTGCGAAAGAATTAAGAATAGAGATATTGCGTTATGGTCAAATTCCCGAAGATTCGGGTAGCCTAATAGAAACTCTTAATAGAAATTGGTTAAACCTGAAATCTATATTGAATTCTAATGATGAAGAGTTGGTTTTAGAGGCTGCTATTAAGTTTGAGGAAAGTATTTTGGAAGACTACAATGAGCTTTTGAAAGACAAAACATTACCGCCAAGTATAGATTCGTTGTTGCTCAAGCATAAAAATGCTATACAAGGAGCGATAAATACGGAGAAATCTTATAAAAAAATGGTGTCGTAACATTGGCATTCGGTTAAGATAAGCGCAGCCCATTTGGGTTGCGTTTTTTTGTTTAAAACTCTTAATAACTTTAACTTTTAAAGGTTATGTAATTCTGTATTTTTATAATCTTCGTTTGATATTTCCAAACGGCTTAACAACAAACATCTAAACAATAAAATGTACTTAATTTTCGATACCGAAACCACTGGTTTGCCTAAACGTTGGGACGCACCCATTACCGATACCGATAATTGGCCAAGATGTATTCAAATTGCATGGCAATTACACGATGGATTGGGAAATTGTATCGATCATCAAGATTATTTGGTGCAACCGGATGGTTTTAATATTCCATATGATGCTGAGAAAATTCACGGTATTTCTACGGAATTGGCACAAGAGCAAGGGATTCCGTTAGCTGAAGTTTTAGAGAAATTTAATGAAGCCTTAAGTAAAACGAAATTTGTAGTTGGGCAAAATGTGAAGTTCGATTTGAATATTATGGGTGCTGAATTTGTGCGAGGTGATGTAGCAAACCCATTGCAAGAACTTCCAGTTTTAGATACCTGTACTGAGCATACGGCTAGTTTATGTCAGATTCCTGGTGGGCGTTATGGTAAATTTAAGTTGCCAACACTGACCGAATTACACGAGTTCTTATTTAATGAGCCTTTTGCGGAAGCGCATAACGCGACTGCCGATGTGGAAGCGACCACGCGTTGCTTTTTAGAACTGATTCGTTTAGAGGAATACACCAAAGAGCAATTGGATGTTCAACCCGATTATTTTCAAAAGTTTAAGGAAGCAAATCCTGCTGAAATTCAGCTTATAGGGTTAAAACATATTAACCTTAAAAAGGAAAGTGCTAAAATTAGGGAGCGCCTAAAAAGTGTTCAGGTTGAAATGATTTCAACGGAAGAAATCAAACAAAATGTATCCGATTTAAAGGAAGTCGATTTTGTACATCTGCATAACCATTCGCAGTTTTCGGTGTTACAATCTACCATCAGTGTTGCCGATTTGGTATCCGCCGCTGCCGAACATAACATGCCAGCGGTGGCCTTAACAGACCATGCGAACATGATGGGGGCTTTTCACTTTGTAAAAGCGGTTAGCAATCATAATAGAGGCGTAAAAGCTAAGAATGATGTTGCTATTGAAAGAGGTGAAACTCCAAATGCTGTTGAAATTAAGCCCATTATTGGCTGCGAGTTTTTTGTATGTGAAGACCATACCGATAAAACCAGAAAAGATAATGGTTATCAAATCGTGCTGTTAGCTAAGAATAAAAGGGGCTATCATAATTTAGCTAAATTATCATCACTGGCGTTTACCGATGGCTTTTATTATGTGCCAAGAATTGATAAGGCTTTAATTGAAAAATATAAAGAAGATGTTATTGTTTTAACGGGCAACTTATATGGTGAAGTACCCAGTAAAGTATTAAATATAGGAGAAAATCAAGCTGAAGAAGCTTTAATTTGGTGGAAAGAACAGTTTGGAGACGATTTGTATGTGGAACTAATGCGCCACAACCAAGAAGATGAAAATCGCGTAAATCCAGTATTAATTGACCTTGCCAAAAAACATGATGTAAAAATTGTAGCTACCAATAACACTTATTATTGTAAGAAGGAAGATGCCAATGCACATGATATTTTATTGTGTGTAAAAGATGGTGAAAAGCAGGCAACACCCATTGGTCGCGGACGAGGGTACCGTTACGGATTACCAAATCAAGAGTATTATTTTAAGTCTTCGGAGGAAATGAAATCGCTTTTCAAGGATGCGCCTGAAGCTATTAGTAACATCCAAGACGTTGTAGATAAAGTGGAGGCTTACGAATTGGCAAGAGAGGTGTTGCTGCCTGCATTCGGTATTCCAGAGGAATTTAAACATGAAGAAGACTTAGTAGATGGAGGGAAACGTGGTGAAAATGCCTATTTGCGCCATTTAACCTATCAAGGAGCTAAAAAACGCTATGGGGAAGAGCTTTCTGAAGAAGTTATAGAACGTTTGGATTTTGAGCTCGACGTCATTCAAAACACAGGCTATCCAGGTTACTTTTTAATTGTTGAAGATTTTATTCGCGAAGCCCGAAATATGGATGTGTCGGTGGGTCCGGGTCGTGGTTCTGCAGCAGGTTCGGTGGTCGCGTATTGTTTATGGATTACCAATATAGACCCGCTTAAGTATGATTTGCTTTTTGAGCGTTTCTTAAATCCAGACCGTGTGAGTATGCCCGATATCGATATCGATTTTGATGATGAAGGCCGAAGCCGCGTGATGGATTATGTAATCAAAAAATACGGTAGCAATCAGGTAGCACAAATTATTACTTATGGTACTATGGCCGCCAAATCGTCCATTCGAGATACCGCCCGTGTATTGGATTTACCGCTTTTTGATGCCGATCGTATTGCGAAATTGATTCCTACCATGTCTAAACTGAACAAGATTTTCGGTTTAAGTGAAAAGGAATTGGGCAGTAAATTCAGAGCGGAAGATTTAGAGAAAGTCAATCAACTTTTAAACATTTCCGAAGGAACCGATTTAGAAGCCGAAACTGTAAATCTTGCAAGAATATTGGAAGGTTCGGTTCGGAATACGGGTATTCATGCCTGCGGTGTTATCATTACGCCCGATGATATTACCAAATTCGTTCCGGTGGCAACGGCAAAAGATTCCGATCTATATGTCACGCAGTTTGATAACTCGGTGGTAGAGGAAGCGGGTTTGCTAAAAATGGATTTCCTGGGGTTAAAAACGCTTACCCTTATTAAAGATACCGTTAAAATTGTAAAAGCAAAACATGGTATTTTATTAGATCCAGATAATTTTCCGTTGGATGATGAAAAAACCTATGAGTTGTTCCAAAGAGGCGAAACTGTTGGGGTGTTCCAATACGAGTCGCCCGGAATGCAAAAACACCTCAAAGAACTAAAACCAACCGTTTTTGAAGACTTAATTGCCATGAATGCCCTGTACCGTCCGGGACCTATGGAGTATATTCCAAGTTTTACCCGTCGTAAACATGGTGATGAGCCTATTGAATACGATTTGGATGCCATGGAGGAATACCTAAAGGAAACCTATGGTATTACGGTATATCAGGAGCAGGTGATGTTACTTTCCCAAAAACTGGCAGGATTTACCAAAGGTGAAGCCGACGTACTTCGTAAAGCTATGGGTAAAAAGCAAATTGCGGTACTGGATAAAATGAAACCCAAATTTGTAGAGCAGGCGAGTGCTAATGGGCACGATGCTAAAACTCTTGAGAAAATTTGGAAAGATTGGGAAGCGTTTGCCAGTTATGCTTTCAATAAATCGCATTCCACCTGTTATGCGTGGATAGCCTACCAAACAGCTTACTTAAAAGCACATTACCCTGCGGAGTATATGGCTGCGGTACTTTCTAACAATATGAACGACATCAAACAGGTTACCTTCTTTATGGAAGAATGTAAGCGTATGAAGTTGGATGTTCTAGGTCCAGATGTAAACGAATCGTTTTATAAATTCTCTGTAAATAAAGACAATGCGGTACGTTTTGGGATGGGCGCCATTAAAGGTGTTGGTCATGGTGCGGTTATGACCATAGTTGACAATAGAAAAAAAGACGGCCATTATAAATCAATTTTCGATTTTGCGAAGCGTATCGATTTACGAGCAGCCAATAAAAAGGCCTTTGAAAATTTAGCCTTAGCAGGTGGGTTTGATTGTTTTAATGAAACACACCGAGCACAATATTTCCATGATGATGGCGATGGCATTACCTTTCTGGAAAAAGCCATTCGTTATGGAGCGAAACATCAAGAAAACGAAAACTCAGCACAGGTAAGTTTGTTTGGCGATGCCAGCAATGTACAAATTGCAGAACCACAAGTGCCACCTTGTGAAGAATGGGGCACTATGAAAAAATTAGCGCAAGAGCGCGAAGTGGTTGGTATTTATATTTCTGGACACCCGTTGGATGATTTTAGAATAGAAATGAATACTTTTTGCAATGCCAATTTAGCCTTGTTTAAAAATTTAGAACCTTATGTAAACCGCGAACTTGTTTTTGGAGGCGTGGTTACCGATGTGCAGCACCGCGTTAGTAAACAGGGTAAAGGGTGGGCTATGTTTACCATTGAAGATTATACCGATAGCTTCGAGTTCCGCATTTTTGGGGAAGAATACTTAAAGTTCAGGCATTTTTTACTGCAAAACAGCTTTGTGTTTGTAAAATCGTTTGTGCGCGAAGGTTGGGTAAATAAAGATACCGGCAAAAAAAGCGAACCAAGGCTACAATTCAACAGTTTCCAGTTGCTGCACGACGTTATGGAAAACTATGCCAAAAAGCTATCCATACAACTTAATATAGACGATCTGCAAGAATCCAAAATATTAAAATTAAAAGAATTGCTTCAAATGCACCCAGGAAGCCAAATGCTCAATTTTGTGGTTTACGATCATAAAGAACAAATAAAACTAACCATGCCCAGCAGAAAGCAAAAAGTAAAAGTTTCGCAAGAGCTGTTGCATGAGTTGGAGAGCGAACAGGTCATGTTTAAACTAAACTAATTCCTGCGAAAGCAGGAATCTTATAACTGTAAAAACGATAATATCCTATTAATTTTTTTTATTTGGGCAATTGCTAAAGCACCGCGCTTTCCACTATATCTTTCTTGTGCTGAACTTGTTTCAGTATCTCATCAAGTTTAAAATATTTATGAATACTAAATGCTCAATTCAAATTTAGTATCAGCACAAAAAAGGATGCCGTTTCAATCGCTATTGCGAGTGTAGAACTCGCATAAATTTATAATTAAAATTACTTTACATTTGCCCCCTGTCGTTACTAAGCATAACTTAGCGGTAGCAGTGGGTGTTGTTTAACCAGAAATATTTTGAGAAGAGATAAAATATATGAAGGCTTAAAATTTTCTACTGAATTTTCAGTTGAAGATTGGAACACTGTGATAAAATTCAAACTAAGGAAATATTTCACAGATAATACGATTTTTGAGGAAAATAAGGAAGTTTTAAGAACGGAATTAATCAACTTCATTAAGATTTCTGAGAAACCGAGTTATTTGAATTTGTTTGAATGGTTATTTAGCTTACATGCTGACTGTATTAAGATTGATAAAAACAAAACCATTAAAGTATTTGCAGATTCTTTTCAAGATATGACCAATACAGATATGAAATGGATGACTAATGTTTTAACTCAGCCAAATTATAAAGAATTTTCAAATCGAGATAAAATCAGTTATTACTTCAAAGTAATTGATGAGACTCTTGAAAGTGTTTTTAAGCCGAGATTTAAATTGTTAGATAAACTAGTTAGAATAAAATTAGGACAAAATATAATTGATAATTCGAATTTTGATTTCGGAAAAATAATAAGGGAATTTCCTAATGGATTTGAGAATGAGATAAGTTTATTTTTGAAAGACCCAATATACTCAATATCAACTAATCAATGGCGGAATATTGCGGCACACAAATCTTATGTTATTAAAAAGGATAGTGTAGAAGTTAAATATGGGAGTTCAAATATTCAATCTATTTCAATGTCAATTGATGAGTTTTATGAGATTACTCATTGGACACAAGATATTTATAGGACATTAAGACTTTCACAAGTATTTACAGACTTGAATTACATCAAAGAAATTATAATTGAACTAGAGGGAGCTGAAAGTTTTAATATTCGATTTGAATCGGCATTATTACATATAATTCATAATATGCAAATTGTTGGTTTTGAGTTTGTGTCAACTGAAGAGCTTTCAGATACATTTTGTTTAAATGTAAGAGGAAAAGTAAATCACGATTTAAAATCGTCATTGATTCATGCTACCCAATGTTTAGAAAAATTATCTTGTGCTATTTATGATGACGAATTCATAAGGGATAATTTTGAAAATGTAAGAATAAGTATTGTAGACAATGAGTCAAGAAAAATTGCATCAGCTACAATTCCAATTCATCTTGCTTTAAAAAAAATAAAAAATGAAATTGGTCTTGAAGAATATTTACAAAAAATGAAGTTCGAAATATAAAAGTATATTTAAATCATTGATATTTATTTGTTTCTGAAAGTATAAGTCAAATTAGTCTAAAACCTATTTCCCCTCAAACTCCGGACAATCAATTCTAATTTCAGAATTCATCAATTCCTTTTCCAATAAATTACAATAATCTGAATCTTGAATTTTTTGATGGAATTTACAAGCATAACAAGTACGTTGTACCTTTAAAACACCACTTCTATTCAGTTGAAAAATAAGATTGCTAATGGTTTTAAAAAGAGCATTTAAATCGGATGCCTCTGTATTTTTAAGTTGCGTTTTTATAGGAAGTGCAAAGTTTTCGGTTTCAGAAACCATGTGTTTGCCTTCATTGGTTAATTGTATGGTGTAACTACGGCTATCGGAAGTAGGGAATATTTTTTCAATAAAACCTTTATTAATCAACACCCGTACTGCATCGCTTATGGTTGGTTTGGTTACGTTGAATTCTTTTGCCAAATGGGTAACGTTGCAAAATTCAGCTTTATGGTAGGCAATAAAAATAAGTATTTGAATTTGAATAGGGCTTAATCCCAATGCCTTTGCTTTTTCCCAAAGAAGTACTTTAAAAGCTTCAGAAATACGCTCTAAACCGGCAACTATTTTGTTGGCTAAATCGGTTTCTTGATTGTTTGGGTTAAATAAAGGACTGTTCATAATATAAACTTCCGAATTAAAATGGTTGTACAAAGTTAGCAATCCTAGCCCGTTGGATGAAATTATTTTCAGAGCCGATTTTATACCTATTGTCACATTGAGCTTGTCGAAATGCATCTCATACGAAGTCTTCGACAAGTTCAGACTGACTTTTTTGCTTATAATTGAATTTGGAAATTATCTGCAATTTTGCATTTCAATAATGTAGAACCCTTTGTTTTCAATGTGTTCTTTTATGGCATCGGTTGCCTGTTCTATATGGCAAAATTTACATTCTTTAGATGTTAACGTGCCCGTTTTAAACGGTTTGCTCTTTAAATAGCTGGTACCATATTGAAGTATGGTGTTTTCATTTTTTAAATCACTAGGTACAAGGATGTCAAAATGCATGAGTTTGCCATCGTCTCTTTTTACATAGGTGTCCCAAACAGAAACTTTCATAATCAAATAAAATTAAAAAGTTAGGATTCTATTTAAAAAATTAGGAATCCTAACTTTAGTGAGGTTGAAAAAAAAATTAGCCTTTTACGTCTTGTATAGAAGCACCAAAGTTAATGTGTAGTACATGGCCGGTTGGGGTAACCAGCGCAGGAACCGATTTTACACCTTTTTTCTCTGCTTCTTCAATTCTAGATTTGTCTTTGCCAAAATGTACAATTTCTACATTGTTGGTACCTATTAGTTCTACAATGTCGTGTTCTGCACTTACGCAAACAGGACAACCAGCGTGATAGAAAACGGATTTACTCATGGTTTTAAGTTTTAATTAAAGCACTATTGCAATACAAATATAGTAAGGAATCCTAACAAAATAAAATATTTTAGGTTTTATTTTTGAATCGCTATGTGTTTAGAAGGAAAAATGGATAGTATAATTAAAAGTTAAAAAATGGTTTAAAAGTGTAATGATTAGTAAATTGATTTTTGAAAGTTAGCCCCTGCGCAAAGGGTTACTCTTTGGATTTTATTTTTTAAAATTAAGGAAATCGTGAATGCTTCACATTTGAAGAGGCATCCTTTTTTGTGCTGATACTAAATTTGATTTAAGCATTTAATATTCATGAATATTGAAAACTTGATGGGATACTGAAAACAAGTTCAGCACAAAAAAGATACAGCGGAAAACCTGTTTTATGCGTCCAAGAAACCTACAATAGTGCAAAACAATGTTAGTATAAAGAAAACAAATTGTTACGTTGTAAGCTTTAGAGAATTTTTTGACTAATTTTGTGTAATTAAAATAAAGTACGAATTAAAATATAAATATTATGGCATTAGAAATAACAGATGCAACGTTTGAGGAGACAGTATTAAAAAGTAGTAAACCTGTTTTGGTAGATTTTTGGGCAGCTTGGTGTGGTCCATGTAGAATGGTTGGTCCAATTATTGAACAAATAAGTGACGAATATGAAGGAAAAGCAGTTGTTGGTAAGGTTGATGTAGACGCAAACCAAGAATTTGCTGCAAAATATGGCGTACGTAACATTCCTACGGTTTTGGTATTTCAAAATGGTGAGGTTGTTGGCCGTCAAGTAGGTGTAGCGCCTAAAAATGCATATACAGAGGCTATTGATGCCCTTTTGTAATAGAAATTGAAAAAGAAACTAAAAAGGTTTGCCATAATGGTAAACCTTTTTTTATTTTAGTTAAAAATTAAAGAACAACAATGAGTGATAAAATAAAAGTGCAAGATGCTATTGATAGCAAATTAATTGAACAACGTAAAGTGTTTTTGTGGGGTCAGGTAGACGACCAATCGGCAAAACATGTGATTGATAGATTGATGTATTTGGATGCTTTAGGTACTGATGATATTCATTTGTACATAAACAGTCCAGGAGGTTATGTAACTTCTGGTTTTGCTATTTACGATTGTATCAAGTCTTTAAACAGTCAAGTTTCAACCATTTGCACCGGTTTTGCGGCGTCTATGGGTTCAATCATCTTATCTGCTGGCGCTAAAGGAAAACGTTTTATACAGCCACATGCGCGTGTTATGATACATCAACCAAGTGGTGGTGCGCGTGGACAAGCAAGTGATATTGAAATAACAGCCAAAGAAATTGTTTTAACCAAAGAATTAAGTGCTAAAATTTTAGCTGATAATTGTGGACAAACCTTTGAAAAAGTCATGAAAGATTTTAACCGCGACCATTGGATGGGTGCACAAGAATCGGTTGACTACGGTATTGTTGATGGGATAGTTTAAATCCCCCTAACCCCCGAAGGGGGGATTCCATTGTCGCTGCAAATGATTTCGAATAATTTTAATAATTTTTTTTCCACATGAGTAATTCCTCCCCGAAGGGGAGGTTAGGAGGGGATGAACATACAAAACGAACTAAATAAAGCAGAAGGTTTTAAAAATCTGGAATTACTTGCAAAGCAAGTGGTTGAAGGGTTTATTGCCGGTATGCATAAAAGTCCGTTTCATGGGTTTTCTGCAGAGTTTGCAGAACATAAAATTTATAATAAAGGAGAAAGTACCCGTCATATAGACTGGAAGCTGTTTGCAAAGACCGAAAAGCTATATACCAAGCGTTATGATGATGAAACCAATTTACGTTGCCACATTATTTTAGATAATAGTAGTTCGATGCATTATCCGGAAATGCGTTCGTTTTCCTTAGAAAATCTAAATAAAATTGGGTTTTCGGCATTGGCAGCAGCATCTTTAATGCATATCCTTAAAAAGCAGCGCGATGCCGTTGGTTTAAGTATTTATAGTGATGCTTACGATTATTATGCACCAGAAAAGGGGAGCGAACGCCACCATCAAATGTTGTTGAACCATTTAAGTGACGCGGTTGTTTCAAAACCCATAAATACAGAAACGGAGACTTATAAGTACCTGCATCAAATTGCTGAGAAAATACATAAGCGCTCTATGATTTTCTTGTTTACCGATATGTTTCAAACTTCGGAAGATGAAGCAAAGTTGTTTGAAGCACTTCGACATTTAAAATACAATAAGCACGAAGTTATATTATTTCATGTTTTTGATAAGGAAAGGGAATTGAATTTTGATTTTGATAACAAACCAAAACGCTTTATTGACGTTGAAACGGGTGATTATATTAACCTGTATGCCGATAGCATAAAGGAAAATTACAGCATCGCAGTAAGCCGTTATTTTGAAGCTTTAAAGCTTAAATGTTTGCAATATCAAATCAAATATGTTGAGGCTGATGTAAATAAAGATTTCAATAACATATTGACAACCTATATGGTAGAACGCAAAAAATTTGTTTAGCAAAAATATTTTAAAAAAACATTAAAAAAGATTTGAGATATTAAAAAAGGCGTGTATATTTGCAACCGCAATAAAGCAACGGTCTGGTAGTTCAGTTGGTTAGAATGTCGCCCTGTCACGGCGAAGGTCGCGGGTTCGAGTCCCGTCCAGACCGCGAAAATTGCTAAAAAGCTCTAAGAGATTAGGGCTTTTTTTGGCAATATAAAGAAGTTGTGTTGTCCCAGTAAAATGGGAAGGTTTAAGTAGTTAAACCAATGGAAAGCTTTCCTTTTTTCTTTTTAGAAGATTGGGATGCTTTTTTGTTTTTAGGCAATTTGTAGTTTTCTTGGATCAAGAGCAGTTGAACTTGAGAAAACCATATTGGCTGGAGGTTTAAAATAGGAAAGGCTTTTTTGTTTTATAAGTTTTAAATGAGTCTCTTTTAAAAAAACCTCTCCAATTAAATATCCATAAAGTTCATTTCTTCATATCTCAATGCTTATTTTAAAACAATGGTACCATCCAGAATATGATCGCTACCTGACCCATCAACTTTTGTTTGCCCAAGCCACACAAATTCGCCGGTAGCATTTTCAAAACGTCCAGTGCCTCCTGTTATAGTACAAACATCTTCGAATAGAAAAGTATATCCCTCATTTGGGGATAATGAAAAATCACCTCCTGGGTGTATGAAAAATAATTCATCGCCATTAGCGGTTACCATGGAAGATACTTCTCCTCCAGAAAATTCTCCAAATCCACCACCTAAATCAGGGAATCCTTGGTCATCTAGCACAATATGGATGCAAAACATTAGATCGACAGTGAAATTGCCCATATGAGTTCCTTGACCGCCACCGACTTGATGTTCCAATCCCCAAAAATCTGTAGGAGAATTGAATGAGCACATTTCAGTAAGGGCATCTTCAGCTTGACCTGTAAACAATTTGGCTTTAAATGGCACTTCCACTTGTTTAGATGATTTGGCCTGCATGTTCAATTCGGATAAATTATCTTCAGTTATTAGGTCCTGGTTTTCTTCGCACGCAGTTACGGTAAAAATTAAACAGCATGTAATAAGTAATAATTTTAAAGTTTTCATTTTATTTTAAATTTTAGTTAAACAAAAGGCTACTATTTAAAATTAAAGCTTTCTTATACCTTTATAGGATTGATATGTTGCAAATCCTGTAAACTATGTGTTAAGTTTTGTAAAGGGTGTGTCAAAATCCAATTATCCTGATAGTGAGGTTGTTTGGCTCTAAATTTTTGTCCAAATATTTTTTATATGTAAATTACATACATTATTTATTAAAGGATCAAATAAGACATGGATACTCAGATCTCAATGGATCAAGTTTTTCTTTCGAAGCTTGATGAAATTTTGGAATTGAATCACCAAGATGAGCATTTTGGGGTCAGAGAATTGTCTTCATTGGCAGGTGTTAGTCGTTCAAAATTACATAGAAAATTAAACGAGTTAAAGGGGCAAACGGCTAGTGAGTACATTAAGGCCTATAGGCTTCAAAAAGCCTATCTACTGTTAAAGAACAATGTGTCTTCGGTTTCTGAAATAGCCTATGCCGTTGGGTTTAACAGTCCCTCGTACTTTTCCAAGTGTTTTAATGAACACTATAGCTTTTTACCCAGTGAATTGAAGCATAAGCTAGAGGATGAGCATGTTATTGCAGAACCGGATAATAAGAAAAACCAATTGATGCTATTTAGGCTTAAAAGGAACCTTGTGATTGGTTTTTTGATCTTATTGAGTGCATTTAGTGCATATGTTGCCATTGGATATTTAACGTCTGAGAGTAAAAGCACGAAGCAAGTTACTTTGGCCGTTCTTCCATTTAAGAATCTTAGTGACAACCGTTCCGACCAATATTTTGCCGATGGCGTTATGGATGTGATATTGAGCAACCTTTCGGGCGTGGAAGGGATCCATGTGATTTCAAGAACCACCATGGAACAATATCGAGGCACTTCTAAAACCATTCCAGAAATTGGCAAAGAATTGAATATTTCACATTTGTTAGAAGCGAGTATTCAAAAGCAAACCGGAAAAATTAGAATAATTGTACAACTTATCGACGCCAAGACAGATGTTCATGTTTGGTCAGATGATTATGAAAGACAATATGAAGATGTCTTTGCCTTACAAAGTGATATAGCTAAAGCGATTGTGGAGCAGCTCGAAATAAAACTTTCAACAGAAGATGAGGAAAGAATTAGTGAATCTCCGACCAAAAATTTTGAAGCATACAATTTATACCTAAAAGGCCGTTTTTTTTGGGACAGACGAACAGAGGCAGATTTAAAGCGGAGTATTAAATATTTTGGACAAGCTATTGCTTTAGATTCGTTGTATGCTCCAGCTTATGCTGGATTGGGGGATGCCTATCTGACTATGGTGATTTGGGGATGGTATCCAAGAGAAGAAGGATTTAAAAAGGGTAAAATGTTTGCGGAGAAATCGCTATTGATCAATAAAAATATATCGTCTGCATATGTTACCTTGGGGGAGGCCTATGAATTAGAATGGCATTGGAATCAATCGGAAAAACAATTTAAGCAAGCGATATTTCTTGACCCTAACAATGCAACCGCTCATCATTTCTATGCTGAACTGCTAAATAAATTAGGCAGAAGGGAAGAAGCTGTAGAGCATATTGATTTGGCTAAGAAATATAATCCCAATGCACCGCTTATATATTCTACAAGCAGCCAAATTTATTATAATGATGGTGAATTTGAAAAGTCCATTGAGGAAACTAAAAAAGCCTATGAGCTGGGTGGGTTTAGCCTTCATTATCGGTTTTATAATTATGTCAGGCTGCATGAATACGATAAAGCCGTTGAGACCTTAAAATTAAAGTTTTCTAAATTTAAAGAAGAACCTGAAATAATTGAAGGGATATATAAAACATCTGGAATTGAAGGGGTTATACAATGGTACATAAGTAAGATTTCAGACTCAGATAATAACGGTTGTTTTAACAAGGCCAGATTGTACATGTTAATTGGGGATTCTAAAAGCGCATTGGATCTATTGGGAAAAAGTTACAAATATCGAAACCCTAGTTTTTCAAGAATAAAACATTCTCTGGACTTTGAACCGCTTAAGTCCGAGCCCAGGTTTATTTCACTCGTTAATAAACTTAACATGGAATAAGGGTTAAAGCGGTCAGTGACTTGTTATATGGCCTTATGACAATAGAACATTAATTTTAGGAGAGTTTTTATAAATTATTTTTTAGGGAGTGTCTTTAAAGTAACTATAAAAGTGAAATGGCAGCTAACTCAATTTAGGAAACAAATAAACCGATTGCTACTAGGTGAGAAGTGTAAAAAACTAAAACCAATTGTTTTAGAATTATTTTGTCCAGATTTTTCTTCTGAAGACTTTCTCGGACACGGATTAAATACATAGTGTGTAAGTTTATTTATTGCATTTGTTAAACAGTGAAATATAGATTAAACATTCCTGTAATAACAAAGCAATGGTTGTAATTTAAATTATAAACAAGCATATATAAAGACAGTAATTATGAAAAGGGCAGCATTATTTTTAATAGTCGTGTTATCTTCCGGTTTAACAAATTCTCAAGAGATTAAGAAAGAATACTTTGATAATGGCCAATTAAAAAGTATTGAACATTACGACGCCAATGGAAAAAAAACAGGTGAAGCAAAAACCTATTACGAAAATGGTCACTTACAAAAAACAGGAAATTTTGAAAATGGTCAACCAAATGGAGAAGCTAAATTATATTATGAGACTGGTGAACTACATGTTATAAGTAATTATAAAAATGGCCAACTACAAGGAGAAGCAAAAATGTTTTACAAAAACGGCCAATTACAAGAAATAGGTAATTATGAAAATGGAAAGCTAACAGGTTTACGTAAAGAATATTTTGATACTGCTCAATTAAAAGGTATTGGAGATTATAATGCAGATGATAAAAGAACAGGTGAATGGAAACTATTTTATGAAAATGGGCAATTAAAACAAGTAGGGAATTTTGAAGATGGAATTCAAGTAGGTGAAGTTAATACCTATTACGAAACCGGACAATTAAAAGCAATAGCAAATTATGATAATGGACAGCTAACTGGTGAAGGTAAAAGATATTACGAAAATGGACAACTACATGAAACAGCTTATTTTGAAAACGGCCAGCAAACTAGCGAAGCTAAAATCTATTACGAAACAGGACAATTACACAAAATGTTAAACTATGCCAATGGCAAGCAGAACGGTGAGGCTAGAGAATATTATGAAAATGGTCAATTAAAAGAATTAGGAATTATTGAAAATGGCAAGCCTACGGGTGCGAATAAACAATTTTACGAAACAGGTGAATTACATAAAAAAGTAAATTTTAAAAATGGTCAGCTTAAAGGAGAAGCAAAAACCTATTACGAAAATGGTGAAATACAAGAAATAGTTAATTATGAAAATGGTCAACAACATGGAGAAGCTAAAGCCTATTATGAGTCTGGACAACTACATAAAACAGTTAATTATGAAAACGGAAAGCAAGTAGGCGAATTTAAAGTATTTTACCCAACTGGTCAATTAGAGCGAATAGAAAATTACAAAAACGGCCAGCTAACAAAGGGTAAAGTATTTTATGAATCAGGAAAGGTAAAGTATATAGGAAATTTCAAAAATGGTCAACAAACAGGAAAAGCAAAAAGCTATTACGAAAATGGCCAATTACATGAAGAAGAAATTTTTGAAAAAGGAATTCAAGTAGGTGAAAAAAGAACTTTTTACGAAACGGGAGTCTTAAAATCCACGGAATATTTTAAAAACGGAGTGCCAACAAGTGATTCTAAATATTATGATAAAAATGGAAATCTAATGACTAAAAAGAATAAGCGAAAGCAGTAAAATCTATGAGCACTTTCATATGTAAAAGCTAATGAAAGTTGATTTTTTTTTTGGCAATATAAAGAAGTTGTGTTGTCCCAGTAAAATGGGAAGGTTTAAGTAGTTAAACCAATGGAAAGCTTTCCTTTTTTCTTTTTAGAAGATTGGGATGCTTTTTTGTTTTTAGTATTAAATTATAATTGTCAATAAAAATTTTCCCAACCTAAGATATAATAAAAATAACCTAGCATGAAGCATTGATTTTCAGCTAGGTTTTTAATTTTATTGGTTATTTAAATTATAATTGTCCTCTAATCTCACCTCCAGGATAAGTTGTTGTATGCGCATTAATATAAATGTTACCTGCTCTAATAGCCGAAATCAGATCGCTTAAAGGTTTATTTGCAAGCGCTCCTGATAAGTTGCTTGCGGTAATGGTGCCTTCGGCTAAAATGCCATTCACAGGGGCATTAGTATTGGGCGTAACATCGCTAATATTTAACAGGTTTACAACAACTCCCGCATTAGCACCAACAGGACCCATATGAAAATGTGCTCCAGTAATATTTGTCTGTACATTTGCAACAATAAGTTTAAAATGAATGGACGATTCATCTTTGTTAATCTGAACAATCACTTGTCCAGTGGCGTTGGTTTTCCTTGCCGGTACTTCGTTGTCGCCACTTAGGTGCGTTGTAAAATTCATTTTGTCCTTTTTTGAGGTGCTTTGTTTTGCGTACAAAGTAAGGTTTTGTGAGTTTTCTGCTTGCTGGTCTGCAAGCGATTCGGTACTACATCCTGATAATGTTAGCCCTAAAGCTAAGAACAGGAAATAGCACCCTGTCGAATTTAATAGTAATTTAGTCATAACAAATAGTTTTTAGTGTTTAGAAGCTTGTTGGACTAAAAAGAGAAGATTGTGGGGAAGTTTTACGCCAATACTCCTAGAACAGAAGTTAATACCTATAAAGGTAGTTAAAAATAGGATAAATTCAGTATGTTGTAATGATAATATTAACTTGTAAAATGTGTTTAAATGAAAACTTTTCTTTTTACCTTTATAGAGAATTGGGATGCTTTTTTGTTTTCTACAGGCTTGTTTAGGGATTTGAAATTATAAATGTTTTAGGGCACAATTACAGATTAGAAAAGCTTGTATCAACCAAAATCAAAATATAAACGTACATTAGTATGTATTAACCCAAATATTAGCCTTATGAGAAACCTATTTTTACTTCTTTTTACGCTTAATTTTTATTTAGTTTCAGCTCAAATATTCAATACCGGAAGTGTACAGTTAGATGCTGATTTGAATCTAATAAACAAACAAGCCCGTTCAAATATGAGTTCTTTTAGAACGGATATGCGATTGTCCTATAATATCTCAGAGAAGAGACTTGATTACATGAGTGCAAACTTAAACATGATACCCGGTGATATTTATTTATCATTGGAAATTTCCAGAATAGCCAGGGTTTCATTGGATGACGTGTTAACTGTTTACAGGAAACATAAATCAAAAGGCTGGGGAGTTATAGCTAAACAGCTTGGTATAAAACCTGGTTCTGCAGAGTTTCACCAGTTAAAAAATAGAGCTAGTTCAAAAAAGGGAAAAGGACAAGGGAAAAAGCATAAGAATAAGTAGTACATTAATGCAGCTGCATTGGTGGTTTTGCTTTTAATAGGCTTAAGCATCTTTTAAATGAAATTAAGTTTAAGTTATTCCAATTTGATCCAAAAGAAAGTGTCCATTTTTTTGTAAATAAAATTTGGATGCTTTTTTTTAATATAAGTATCATTTTTATTTAAATGCCTGATTAGAATAAGAGTTAAGACTTCGTATGTGCTAAAATTTCAAAAAGAAACAGTAAATACTTTAATATTTATATGAGTAGTATTTTCTAAATAAAACCTAAAAACAGGGTGTAAAATTATTATTGTGCTTAGAAAAGTGGTTTTAAGCACGGGTTTTTAAAAAAAAAGCAGATAATATTTATTTTTTATTTGCACGCACTTAGAATAAAACTTACATTTATAAATAAATAATTTTAATAAAATCAAATTCAACAAATCATGGAAGGATATTGTGTAAAGTGTAAAGACAAAAAAGAGATAAAAGATGCTGCTGAAGTTACTATGAAAAATGGTAGAAAAGCAATGAAGGGTAAATGCCCATCTTGCGGTACTGGCATGTTCAGAATTTTAGGCAAATAGTAGTCTTATAAGTCTAAACAAAAGCACAGGTTTAATTTGTATTTTTAAATTAAACCTGTGCTTTGTTATGTTTTGTAGCCAACACTTCCTTTTTTATATTTAGATTCTTAAACAAAAAACTATAGAAAATCAATCTTTATAGTTAATAAGTTGGTCTAGAATGAATTCTACACCTTCTTCAGAATTACTTTGAGTTTTATATCGTGCTATTTTTTTTACTTCGGAATGAGCATTTTCCATGGCATAGCTAAAATGAGCAAGTTCTAGCATTTGTAAATCGTTATTATAATCGCCAAAAGCCATAGTTTCTTCAGCGGTAATGCCTAATTCTTTTTGTAGAATTTTAAGTGCATACCCTTTATTGGCATCGGCATGAGAAATATCTAACCAGTTTTGGCCAGAAACAATAACCTGCATATCATTTTTTAAAACATCTATAAAGGGATAGATGTTATCTTCTGAACTTTCAAAATGATAAACAGCTATTTTTAAAAAATCATCATCACTTACTTTTGTTAAATCTTCAACTATTGAATATTCTGAATAGTAATTACTGAATTTTGAAATGAACGTCTGGTTTTTAGTTTCTATATAAGCCGATTTTCTACCGCATAAAACAATATAAACATCATTTATTTGGCGCAATGTTTCTATTGCTTTTATGATGTTTGCCGAACTTAATTTTAATAAAATACGTTCTGAATTGTCGTATTTAATAATGCCTCCATTTTCAGCAATAATAGAAATGTCTTTTTTTATGGGGTCTAATTTTTCTAATATGCTTTGGTATTGGCGTCCACTTGCAGCTGCAAAGTGAATGTTTTTTTTCTTTAGTTCATTAAATTGGTTGAAAAACCGAGCGCTGACTTCGCTTTTAGGATTCAGCAATGTGCCATCCATGTCTGAGACTACAAGTTTTACTTTTGAAAAATCCATATAATAATTTAAGTCGCAAAAATACCATTCTAAAATTGAATACATGTTAGATAAACATTATTTTATTTATTTACTTTATATTTTATTTGTTCAAATTAAAACGAATCTATTTTGATTAATGAATTTTTGTAAATTGCAATGAATTTAATTTACACATCAATAACAGTATGGTTACTTTAAAACAATTGGCAAAAGAGTTAAATGTTTCTATATCAACAGTTTCTAAAGCATTGAATAATAGTGAGGAAATTGGTGAAGAAACAGTTAAGCGTGTTAAAGAACTTGCTGAATTATATAATTACAAGCCCAATAAAGTAGCGTTAAGCCTTAAACAGAGTAAAACTAAAACCATTGGTGTCATTATTCCTGATATATTAAATCATTTTTTGGCAAAAGTGCTTTTTGGTATTGAAAGAGAGGCTGCTAAGTATGGATATAATATAATAACCTGTATTTCTAACGAATCTTTAGAACAGGAAAAAGAAAGTCTTAGACTGTTGGCAAATGGAAGTGTAGATGGATTTATTTTGTCTTTATCAGAAGAAACCCAGGTTAAAAATGAAGTTGAACATTTTAAGAAAACTATTTCGCAAGGTTTACCTATTGTAATGTTTGATAGAGTTGCGCATGATGTTTTGTGTGATAAGGTTATTGTAGATGATTTTGATGGAACATATAATGCAACTATGAGTCTTTTGTCTGAAAAGCGAAAAAACATAGCATTTATAAGTACACTAGATGGTTTAAGCGTAGGTAAACTTAGAGAACGTGGTTATAAAAAGGCTATATTAGAAAGTAATGTTTGTGAACCTTTAGTTTTAAAGATTAAGAAGAAAGATGACCAGCAAAAAAAAATCATGTCTTTTTTCAAAAAAAACCCAGCTATAGATGGTGTTCTTGCGGCAGATAGTGGCTCTGGAATTATTGCTATAAATACCGCGGTAAAATTAGGTTTGAAAGTGCCAAAAAACATATCGGTAATTGGCTATGCCAGCAAATCGGATTCTTATCATACCATCCCTCAATTAACCACCATAAGGCAGCATGCTAAAGAAATTGGCGCAAGTTCAGCTCAAATGCTTATTAATAGACTTCAGAACAAATCGGCAGATGCAGATGTTAAAACCAAAATAGTAAGAACAACGCTTATAAAAAGCAAATCTACCTTGTAAGAAATGTTATATTTTTAATGTAAATTTAAATCAAAATTCGCATTTAATCGATAAAATATGTCACTTCATCGATTTTATTTTTTTACTTGAACCTTTATATGCTAATTTAGCTCTACTTAATAAGCGCCCCAAAAATTCCCTCTGCTGTTTAAGTAACATTAATCCATTTTGACTGTAAGGTCATATTCCCTCAAAATAGTGTTTTAAAAATCTGTGCGTTTTTGTATGCATTTGATTTTAAGTTAATTATCCATTTTTTCCCTCTAACTCAGATTTTGTTTATCAAAGTCTTGGTTACTGTTTTGTTTAAAAATTTAGAAAAAAAATAATTTAACCCTAAAATCAAATAATTATGAAAACCTTAAAAATTACTTTAATCGTAGCATTATTTTTCGCGTCATTAACTTCTTGTACAAAACAAGATTTGAATGAAGATGATGTTTTATTGGATACTAATGCCTATTATAAAGATGGCGATGTAAATGAAAGATAATTTAATATATATTTAAATGTAAAGCCCTTATCCTTGGATAAGGGCTTTGTCTTTTAAGAAAATTAAAAAATTATAGATACATTTGATATATAAATATTTAAATGTATTGAATCTCAAAATTTTTATCCTATTCTTATTATTTTATTCAGTTTCTTTCTCGCAAGAAAACAGAAATTCTTCCATTGATAGTATACAACTGTGTTTGAATAAATCAATGGATAAATCGGGCTATAGTTTTAAGTCTAGATTAGACAATGCTTTGTATGCGAAGGAACTCTCGGAAAAGTTTAAAGTGGATTCGCTAAGAATTAAAAGCTACACTACATTGGCATCTATATATGAGGAAAACAATGATTATGTTCTATTTTTAAATTATAGTCATTCCGCATTAAAGTTAGCCAAGAAGATAAAGAGCATACCTTCATTAGCCGAAATTAATAGGAGTTTGGGATATTATTATTATAATAAATCTGTAGATAGTGCTTATTATTACGATAGTAAAGCAGAGAAATTGTACAGGGAATTAAAAGATCATTTTAAAACCGCAGTTGTCCTTTTAGATATTGCATTACTTCAGAAAAGCGATAAGGATTATACTGGAAGTGAAATTACTTCTATAACTGCACTGTCATTATTGGATAAATTAGATGATACTGAACAAGTAAAAAAGTACAAATCATTTTTATATAATAATCTTGGATTAGTTTTTAAGGAGCTAAGTCAATTTGATGAATCAATAAAATACAATTTGAAAGCCCTTGATTTAAAAAGTCAATTGAAGGGAAATAATAAAGAAACAATTGATAATCAAAAGAATAATTTGGCAAACGTTTATAAAAATTCTGAGCATTATGATTTGGCATTAGATTACTATAACCAGATTTTAGCTAATAAAAACTTGATTAAAGAAAGGCCGGATTTTTATGCGTTAGTACTCGATAATTATGCACATACTTTGTATCTATCCAAAAATCATAAACAATTGCCACAACTATTTCTTAAAGCACTTAAAATTTGTGATAGTATAGGTGATAAATATAATTCTATTGTAATCAATCAACATTTAGCGGACTATTATTTCGATAATAAACAAATAGATTCAGCAAAATATTATGCCTATCGCGCAAAAAATATTTCAGAACCAAATTATACGGATGCTTTATTAGAATCCTTGTTGGTCCTTTCAAAAATTGAAGATGATAGTGTTGCCGTAAAGCACTATGATGCCTATATAAAATTAAATGATAGTCTCATAAAAAATGAACGTGCTATAAGAAATAAATTCACCAGAATCCAATACGAAACAGACCAAATTGAGCAAGAAAATATTCAAATAGCAAAAGAAAGGTTGTGGCTTTTGGTGATTTCAGTAGTTTTAATTATTGCATCTTTCTTATTGTATCTTGTAATTAGACAAAGAAATAAAAATAAAGAATTACAATTTATACAAGAGCAACAAGCAACAAACGAAGAAATTTACAACTTAATGCTTTCTCAAAATGAAAAAATAGAAGAAGCTAGAACTGTTGAGAAAAAGCGTATTTCGGAGGAATTGCATGATGGTGTATTAGGGCGTTTATTTGGAACCAGGCTGAGTTTAGATAGTTTGAATATGAATAACTCAACAGAAGCTATTAAAACTAGAGAACAATACATAGGAGAGCTTAAAACAATTGAAGAAGATATTAGAAAAGTATCACACGAATTAAATACCGACTTTGTTTCAGGTTCTGGTTTTATAGATATTATAAAAACATTAGTAGAAACTCAAGCAACAGTATATAAGCTAGCATATAAATTAAGTTATGATGACAGTATCAATTGGGATGAAGTGCCTAATAAAAATAAGATTCATATATATAGAATCATTCAAGAATCGTTGCACAACATTTATAAACACGCTGGCGCAACCAAAGTTAATATTAGCTTTAATTTAAAAAAAAATGTAATTTGGCTTAACCTAACTGACAATGGTGTTGGGTTTGATGTTAATAAGGCAAAATCTGGAATTGGTTTAAAAAACATGAACTCTAGAATTAAAGAAATAAATGGCATTATAAATATAGAATCTAAAAAAGAAACAGGTACAACTGTAACCATACAAGTCCCAATAACTCAACCAAATTTATGAACCAAAAAATTAAAATTTTAATGATTGATGACCACCCAATGATTATTGAAGGTTATCAAAACACATTGCTTTTTACAAAAAAGGAAACGCAGGAATTAGAAATAGACATAGCCAATAATTGTGATGAAGCCATTGCTTTTATGGATAAATCTGTTGAAAGAGAAAATCCATACCATGTGTTGTTTGTAGACATTAGTTTGCCACCATCAACAGATGGGTTAATGACTTCGGGTGAAGATTTAGCAGCCTATGCGCGTAAAGTGTTGCCTAAATCTAAAATTATAATTTTAACCATGTTTAATGAATCGTTTAGAATTCATAATATTATTAAAACCATTGATCCAGAAGGATTTTTAATAAAAAGTGATTTAACTTCTAGCGAACTTGCTAGTGCATTTCAGGCTGTACTAAATAATCCACCATTTTATAGTGGTACTGTAAATAGTTTTATAAGAAAAGCCATTACTAGCGATATTGTAATAGATGAAAAGAACCGAAAAATTCTCCATTTATTATCGCAAGGTGTAAAAACAAAAAATTTAGCATCTCATTTAGACCTGTCTCTAAGTGCTGTTGAAAAGCGCAAAAAGCAATTAAGAGAAATTTTTGATGTTCAAGATGGACAAGATGAAACACTAGTAAGTGCTGCTAAAAACAAGGGATTTGTATGATTTAGTGAGACCTTTCTTGTTAACAAAAACTAAAAAATTTTTTTTTCATTTTTTTTTTTGCTCTTGATTCACCTGATATACTTGAAATCTATACTTTACCCGTAATGCAGTTGCGGGAAACCCGTAACTTAAAGATATATGTTATTTGTACCTTTGTACTGTCAACACTTCAAAAATTAAGTAATCCCTCAATTTTTTTGTTGATAATAGCAATTTACATAAACCCTATGGATGTGAGAGACCCATAGGGTTTCTTCTTTTTAAAACAATTTTCTAAGTGACATCGATATTAAAAACCAAAAAAATTGTACTTTTCGGCTTCAGTTTTAATCTATGAAATCGCCATTGATAACATATTTGTTGCAAACACATACCAATGATAAGGCGATACCATCTGACAATTAAAAAACAATAAATGTAAACAGATGAAACAAATTTGTGTTTTTATATTAGTTTTAGCACTTATGTCTTGCGAGTATTTCAATGCAAAAAAAATAACTCCCGAAGCCATTTTAAATGAAGAGTTGCAAACTTTTAATTGGAATGATGTAGATGTATATCCAACTTTTTCGGAGTGCGATTCTATTGAAACCAAAAATGGGAAAACCAATTGTTTTACTGAGGTTTTAACCTCTCATATTTTAGAAAAGCTTCAAAAGGACTCCATAGTTGTAACCCAAGATGTAACCGATACCATAAATTTAAAATTCCAAGTGTCTGAAACAGGTATTTTGTCACTTTTAAAAATTGAAGCAGATAGTTTGATAATTAACGAAATACCAAATATTGAAGCATTAATTTATTCAAGTTTGGATTCGTTGCCAAAAGTGTTTCCTGCTATAAAACGCGGACAACAAGTTAAAACCGAATTTGAACTACCGGTTATTATACAAGCCAATTAATGCTATTTTTTAAAAGTGCGTCCTTTCCACTTGTAGCTTGAAAACATAGAAATAAAAGCAACATAAACACTAAAAAAAGGATAGTATATAAAACTTACAATAAAGCTTTTTAGCACCCCTTTTTGATTGAAAAACATAGCCGATTTATAAATTAAAAAGAAATCGATATTAAATTTTATTATTACTAGATAAATAAAAACCTTCAAATTGAAAATGCCAACAACTGTAAGTGTCAGTAAGGCTATAATAAGCGCGTTCATAAGTAAAACTACAAGCCCTGTAAGCTTTCCAAACCAATTGTTGTAAGCGCTGGTTTTTGCAGCCCAGCGTACACGTTGCGATAGTAAAGCATTCCAGGTTGGTTGTGTTTTGGTAAAAACAGTAGCTAATTCGCATTTTAAATAGTGGAGTTGTTTTGGGTGTTTTTTAGCGACTTTCTCCAACATAAAAATATCGTCGCCACTTGCGGTGTGGGTATTACCATCAAAACCATTTAATTCATTGAATAATGTTTTGGTATAGGCAAAATTAGCACCATTGCACAAAAAAGGCCTGTTTATGCCAAAACCTCCCATGGTTACGCCTTGTAAACTGAATAGGTCCAAAAGCTGAAACCGATCTAAAAAGCTATTTTTTATGACATACGTTACAGGTGATGCTATACATTGGACATTGTTTTTTTGAATGTATGCATCAAAACTATCAAGCCAGTATTTAGGTAGTAAACAATCGGCATCGGTGGTAATGATCCATTCGTTTTTTGCTTGTATTATGGCTGTGGTAATGGCGTCTTTTTTTGGTGAATTCGTTTTGCGTTCATTTGAAATAACGCGAATGTTTATCTGTGCATCATCAAAGGATCTTTCATTTATGAAATTTTTAATGATTTCTATTGAATTGTCTTCCGATGCATCATCAACAAAAATAACTTCAAATAATTCCTTGGGATATTCTAAAGAACGGATGGTTTTCAATAAAGCAGGTAAATTATCAGTTTCATTTCGAAAGGGAATCACTACTGAAAATTTTGTTTTAGCAGGTAAATCTTCAAGTTTAAAAAGTGTTACCTTATCAAAGCCAATGGTGAAACTTCCAATTAAAAGTAAGTATAAAACAGTTATGATAACGCTAATTAAAACCATGATTAATCTTTAGGGAAGTTAAAATTCAAAACAAAATAGCTGCCAATGATACTTGGTAGCACAAAATTAAAAAACCACATCACAGTTATGATGCTTAAAACGGTTAATGTATTTATTCCAAGAAGGCTAAATAAATAAACAGCAACACTTCCCTTTATAACCACATCAAAAATAAAAATAGAAGGCATTATGGAGGTAAATAAATACATGGTGGAAATTACTATCATCGCCTGTAAATAAGAAATGTTTATTCCGAAAACGGTTAATAAATAATAAAATTGAAATGAAAAAAATGCATAACGCAACAGCGAAAAACAAAACCCGTAAACAATGAGTTTTTTAGGGTAATTTAAAATGAATGTCTTTATTTTTTCAAAAGAAAACCCTTTAATATTGAATTTCGTTTTGCTTAATATGAAAGTTGTAAAGGCTATTAGAAAAACTGAGAATAGTGATACAAGCAATATTTTAGAATAATTAATTGAAATAGGATATTTTGAAATAAAAAAGCTAAACCCAATAACACCCAAAATACAGGTAATGCCCATTTGCAAAATATTGCTTAATAGATTGATTAGCATGATGCGTTTTCTATAGCCCTTTGTGTAGTAAATGGCTTTGGCACCATATTCACCAATACGGTTGGGTGTAAATAACGATGCGGTTAAAGAACCCAAACTTTGTTCTAATGCATCTTTAAAACTATTTCTTTTTATTGAAGCGGTTAACTTTTGCCATTTTAAAATTTCAAAAAACCAGTTAAAACCAGTTAAAATCAATAAGAAAATCATGGTTTTTATTGAAAACAGGTTGTTTTTGTTTGAAAAGTCAAAAAAGATTGGGTAATCAAAATCTGTGTTTTTGGTCAATTTTATGTATATAAAATAAAATGCTGCAACAACAATGCTTATTTTAATAAGCACAAAAAAGAATTGTTTAGTTTTGTATGGCAACGGGTATATCATAAACTCAAGCTGCAAATTAAACCATTATTCTGGTATCATATCAAATAAGCATACGTTAATGAGTAAAGAAAAAATTATTTTAGGTATCGACCCTGGAACTACCATTATGGGTTTCGGACTCATTAAAGTGGTGGGTAAAACTATGTCTTTTTTACAATTGAACGAACTCGATTTAAAAAAGTACGACGATCACTACCTAAAATTAAAACTCATTTTTGAACGGACTATTGAGCTTATTGATACCCACAATCCAGACGAAATAGCCATTGAAGCACCGTTTTTTGGTAAAAATGTTCAGAGTATGTTAAAACTGGGGCGTGCTCAAGGTGTTGCCATGGCAGCAGGTTTGAGTCGGGAAATCCCCATTACGGAATATTCGCCAAAAAAAATTAAAATGGCTATTACGGGCAACGGAAATGCGACAAAAGAACAAGTGGCAAAAATGCTTCAAAGTTTATTGGGCTTGAAAACATTGCCGAAAAATCTGGACGCCACCGATGGTTTAGCAGCCGCGGTATGCCATTTTTATAATGAAGGAAAAGTAGAAATTGGAAAAAGCTATTCAGGTTGGGATGCTTTTGTGAAGCAGAATAGCCCCCCAACCCCCAAAGGGGGAGCTAAAAACACACACATTATAAATCTTCGTAAAAAGTGAATGCTTAATCTTCATTGAATAATTCAGCCAAATATATATATGATGAAAAAGCCCCCTTTGGGGGTTGGGGGGCTCTTTACATCCATATCCCATTTTGCAAACAAGCATGTCATTATTGCGACTTTCATTTTTCAACTTCGTTGAATAAGAAGGATGCATTGGTGAATGCTTTGGCCAAAGAATTGGTTTTGCGTAAAGATGAATTCAAAAACAAAACTGTTGAAACCATTTATTTTGGAGGCGGCACACCTTCTTTATTGACGATTGATAAGTTACGATTTTTGATTGATACGGTTTATAAAAACTATAAAGTTGCAGAAAATCCAGAGATTACTTTAGAAGCAAATCCAGACGATTTAATCCAATCACAAATGTCACCTCGAGCGCAGTCGAGAGGTCTCACTGGTAATTCTATTTTTGAAGATTACTTAGAAATTGGAATTAACAGACTTTCCATAGGCATCCAATCCTTCTTCGAAGCCGATTTAAAACTTATGAATCGCGCACACAATGCCGAAGAAGCCAAAAAATGCTTATCAGAAGCGACTCGCCATTTTGATAACATTTCCATCGATTTAATTTACGGTATTCCAGGGCTAACAAATGAGAACTGGATAAAAAACATTGAAACCGTTTTAAGTTTCAATATCCCACACATATCAAGTTATGCTTTAACGGTAGAACCTAAAACGGCTCTAGATGCCTTTATAAAAAAAGGCGTTATTAAAAATGTTGACGATGATTTGGCGCAACAGCAATTCCATATTTTAATTGAAAAATTAGAAGCTTCAGGGTTTGTACATTATGAATTATCAAACTTTGGAAAACCTGATTATTTCAGTAAAAATAATTCGGCGTATTGGCAAGGGAAACCGTATTTGGGTATTGGTCCTTCGGCACATTCGTTCAACGGCAATGAACGGGGATGGAATGTGCGTAACAATTCAAAGTATATAAAATCGTTAGAACAACATATACTGCCTATAGAAACGGAAACACTTTCGGAATCAGATAAATTCAATGAATATATCATGACAGGATTAAGAACGGTTTGGGGTGTTTCCTTAGAAAAAGTAGAACAGGATTTTGGGAAGCCATTTTTAGAACATCTGCTTAAAGCTTCAAAGAAATTTGTGAATTTAGAACTGCTTACCATTTCAAAACTTAGTGAGCAATCGCATCAAAGCGTTTTAACAACGACTAAAAAAGGCAAATTTTTAGCTGACGGCATAGCATCCGATTTGTTTATGATTTGATTATATTTGAGACTATGTTTGCTACCATTCAATACAAGTCTAAAAAATATCAAATAGATTTATCTAAACCGCTCGATATTTCAATGCCATTAAAGGCTTCAAAAAGCAACGTGAACGCATGGTATATTGGCGAGCCTAAAATGGAGCCCGTAATTATAGATGATTGGGTGGGAAGCGTTAAAAAAGGTGCCTCTGTAAATTTTAATAACATTCAATTTAGTCCGCATGCCCATGGAACCCATACCGAATGCGTAGGGCATATTACTAAAGCGTTTCATTCCGTAAATAAAAACCTCAAACAGTTTTTTTTCACGGCTGAATTAATTTCGGTTGCGGCGGAAAAATACATGAAAGACACTGTTATTTCAAAAAAACAAATAGAATTGCTACTAAAAGATAATACACCTGAGGCATTGGTAATAAGAACGATGCCAAATACAGCTGATAAAAAAAAGCGGCAGTATTCCAATACCAATTGGACCTATATTACAGAAGAAGCCATGGTGTTTATTCGCAATAAAGGCATTAAACATTTGCTAATTGATTTGCCAAGTGTGGATAGGGAATACGATGGTGGAAAATTATTGGCGCACAAGGCTTTTTGGGATTTTGATGGCAAATTAAGGCTGGACGCTACCATAACAGAATTTATTTATGTTGCCAATAAAATTGAAGATGGTAGTTATATTTTAAACCTCCAAATAGCCCCTTTTGAAAATGATGCCACACCTAGTAAGCCCGTTTTATATAAAGTATTATAATGAACATAGAAGAACTTCATCAATATTGTTTAAGTAAGAAAGGCGTAACAGAAGATTTTCCTTTTGATGAAGATACTTTAGTATTTAAAGTGCTAGGTAAAATGTTTGCCCTAATCGGTTTAAAAAAATGGGAATCGGGAGAAAAAGCCATCAACCTAAAATGCGATCCCGACTACGCCGAAGAACTTCGTGCAGAATACAGCTGTATTCAACCAGGATACCACATGAGTAAAAAGCATTGGAACACCGTGTATCTTCAAGACAGCGATTTGCAACCTAAGTTTATTTTAGAGCTTATAGATCATTCATATGAAATGGTTGTTAAAAGTATGCCCAAAAAATTAAGAGACACGTTGTAATTAATATTAAAATATAAATAGTTGTAATTCAGTGCTTTTTTGTATATTTACGTAGTTCGCAACTCTCTCCCAAAGTTTATTAGTAGCATAATCGAGTACGCCCTAAAATCTTAAAGTAGTATTTAACTAACCCATATATTAACTTTAATTTTTTAACAGATTATGAAAACAACCAACCAATTATTTTCAGTAATAGCTTTAGTGCTATTTTTATTTAGTACAGCAACAGTTTTAGCACAGGATGATGCTCCTAAACGACCGGAATTTATTACCGTAACCACCAACCATTGGAATATGGATAAAGAAGATTTTAAAATGAGTGAGTGGAAAGCTGCCGAAAAAGAGTATCTGGAAAAAGTAACCATGAAAAATCAATACATCATGGGAGCTTCTGTTTATTTACATAATATGACGCCCGATAATACCGAGTTTCTCACAGTTCAAACTTTTGCTTCATGGGAAGATATAGGCAAATTTGGAAAAAGAAATACTGAATTAGAAAAAGAAGCATGGCCAGATGAAACTAAGCGTAAAGCCTTCTTAAAAAATCTAAAATCCTATTATGCCAACAAGCATTCCGATGAGATTTATACACCTATTTCTGGTGTTAAATTTATGACTGAGAAACCAACAAAAGATATGGTGTTATATATTAAAAAAAGTCATTTTGCCTTTCCGGAAGATGGTACCATGGAAGAGTTTAATAAATTAAGCATGGAAGGTAATGCAGCCATTGTACAAAAAAATGAATTTATAAAAGCATACTATCCAAATGTACATGCTTGGGGTTCAGATAAAACCGAGTTTATAGAAGCGTTTTTCATTGATTCTTTATCAGATTTAGATAAAATGTTTGATAGGAATGATCAGTTAATGAAAGCAGCATTTCCAGACACTGCAGCTAATAAAACTAAAGGCGAAGCTTGGCGCAAATATTTTACAGGGGTTCATGGCGATTATTTGTATACGTTTATACACGATCTTTCAAAATAAAAGTATTTTTAGATTATAAAAAAGGACACTTAAATGTGTCTTTTTTTGTTTAAGACAAGAACTTCTTAAAAATCTAAACTTGTGGAAACTTTTTATTAAACGTAATATTGCAAAATATAAAATCACACCATGAGCGTAGTACAAACATTATATGAAAGAAGCAATGCTGCTTGCGAATTATGTACAGCAACAAAAAACTTAAAACAATACATCATTCCGCCATCATTAAATGAAAACGTAGACAATAGTTTATTGGTTTGTAGGACGTGTTTAGATCAAATAGAAAGCAATACAGAAATGGATGCCAACCACTGGCGTTGTTTGAACGATAGTATGTGGAGCGAGTTTGTTGCAGTACAAATTATGGCGTGGAGAATATTGCAAAGGTTGCGTAATGAAGGTTGGCCAAAAGATTTGTTGGATATGATGTATCTGGACGATGAAGCTTTGGCATTAGCCCGAGCAACAGGCGAGCATGAAGATGAAGCCAGCAAAATAATACACCGCGATGTAAATGGGGTTATTTTACAAGCGGGCGATTCGGTTGTTTTGGTAAAAGATTTAAAAGTAAAAGGCTCTAGTATGGTTGCAAAACAAGGTACAGCAGTTAGAAACATTCGTTTAGACCACGAAAATGCCGAATATATTGAAGGCAAAGTAGATAATCAACACATAGTAATTATAACCAAATACGTTAAAAAGTTATAATATTTGGGCGTTCCCTAAAGGTCGGGCTTTCCACTATATCTTTTGGTTTTGTCATTCCTGGGAAGGCAGGAATCCACATTTAAAACTATAAGTTTGTTTTTAAGGTTTTTTCACTTCCAAAAAAAAAACAAAAGAATGCCGTTGCAAATGCGTAGCATTCACGATTTCCTTGATTTAAAAATAGAATGGATGAGTAATCCCTAACGCAATCCCAAAATTCAAACGAAATCAGCAAGAAGTATCAACAACAATTTTCCATTCGCCATCAATACGTTTAAAAATAAGCATAAAAATACCATCGGCATTTCCAACCTTACGCTTAATATGGTATTCGCCTAAAACGTAATATGCATCATCACTTATTTTGGTAATATCGTTTATCTTATAACTTAGTTTCCCTGTATGGTCTTCAGTAGGATATGCTTTTTCATAGCGAATCAAAATATTTTCCCAACCCGTAGTTACACCGTTGGAGGCATAAAATTTAAGAGAATCACTTTTCCAATAGGCTTCCATAAATTCCTCAATATTGTTTTTAGACCAGGCAATTCTTTGCGCTTTTAAAACAGCCATAATAGCTTCTTTATCATCCTGTTTGGATGTTTGTGCAAATGAATAAAGCGTAGAAGTAAAGCAAACAAGGAAAATAATTTTTTTCATAAAGTAAAAATTTCTTCTATTTTCATTAGTGGTAAAAATAGTAATTGTTTATTTTAAAACTTATAATTGGCTGAATAAATTCATCATGATTATTTTATTTTTTTTGGAAACATTTTTTAAAAAAAAATAACTATAAAACGGATTTTTGACGTTTTAAAAAGGCATCTACCTGAAGCTGCATTAGCTCCCTCGCTTTTGTACGCTTGTAGTTGTAGAGTTCATCTTCGTTTTCTAAATCGGAATAAATACGATCGTTAATGGCAAAATCTGCTTTTAATAGGGCTTCTCTTTGGTTTTTGTTTTGAATCACATTTGTTTTTAAAGCAGTTTCTTCATCTTCCAATTTAAAGTCGTAAGCCCCTTTTGGAGATAATAACTTTGCGAATATGGGCGACGTTTCAATAGCCAAAAACAACAAGAAAATAAATAATGACGGTAACCAAGGGAGTTTACCCAAAGCATTTACGCGTGCCATTAGACCATCAAAATTATTTATGATAGGTTGTGTGGTTGTAACTTGGGCTTCATAATCGCCTTTTAATTTTGCTATTTGAGATTTTGTAGCGACAATTTTTTCTTTGTTTTCCGCCTTAAGTTGCTGTAATTCGGCTAGAAGGGCATCGTGCTTATCACGTTTTTCTTTGTAAACAGGACCTTTTCCCAATAGTTTGGTACCGGCAGTTCCTTCGGCTTCGGCAATATATGTGTCGTAAAGCGCATTTACTTCAGCTTCTTTACTGGATATTTCTTGCTGTAACGTGGTAATATCTTTGTTTAAATTGTCAATATTTGGATTGAATTGTTCTGCAATTTGTTTTTTGTTGGCAAGTGTTAAATCGTTTTTCTGTTCCAATAGCACCTGATTGATTTCTTTTTCAAAAATTTTGAGTTCCAATGGTTTTGAAATAACGATGGCAATAATAATGGCCAGTAAAATTCTGGGAGTAGCCTGTACAAGTTCATCTAAAACATTGCCTGTTTTTTTGATGGTTGAAACAATGTAGCGGTCTAAATTAAAAATAAGAAATCCCCAAATAAGTCCGAAAAATATAGAAGTGTACAGATTGTCGAACACCGTGTAAAGTGCGAAACTAGCAGCTATAAATGCCATAAGTGCAGTAAAAAATACGGTAGCGCCAATACCTGCATATTTATTTTGTTCGCCTTTTGAACAAGTGTTTAAAATATCGGTGTCGGAGCCTGAGCAAATAATGAAGAATTGCTTTAACATAATGATTGATTTTGATTGATGATTGATTATTAGAACGTAAAGACAGTTAATTTGTTACATTAAAAACAAATTAAATGGAGTTTTATGATTATGTAACATTGGTTACACCAAAAAAAAAAGTTAGTCATTAACTTTATATTATTAAAACTTAAAGTTATGACAACAACAGTAGTAGTAGGAGGTAATTTTGCTGGTATGACGGCAGCTCTTGAGGTTAAGCGTAAAGGAAAAGACCAACATAAAGTGATTATGATAGATAAATCTCCTTTGTTTTTATTTATTCCATCGTTAATTTGGGTGCCTTTTGGTAGACGGGAAATTAAAGATATATCTTTTAGAAAAGATGAAATATTAAAAAAGAAAGGAATTGATTTTAAAATTGCAGAAGCACTAAAAGTAGATGTTAAAAAACAAGTTGTAATAACTAACAATGAGGAAGTATATTATGATAATTTAGTAATAGCTACAGGCCCTAAAGTAAAATATGATGCTGCGCCAGGTGTTGAAGAATTTGCTTATTATGTAGGCACTCCAAATGGAGCGTTAAAAATAAGAAAAGCTTTAGAAGAATTTAAACAAAGCCCTGGGCCAATAGTAATAGGAGCAACTCAAAATGCAGGCTGTATGGGTGCTGCTTATGGGTTTTTGTTTAACATAGAAAAATGGTTAAGAGAACAACAAATTAGAAAGAAAGTAGATTTATATTGGATAACCCCTGAAACGTTTTTAGGCCACTTTGGTATTGATGGTATAACAGGCGGGGAAACTATGCTAAAATCTTTTATGAAAATGTTCAATATTCATTATAGAACTGAAGTTGGTGTTAAAGAGGTGAAGAGAGATAAAGTAATTTTAACCACCGACGAAGAACTTCCAAGCAAGTTTACAATGCTTATGCCTCCTTTCATAGGAGTAGATTTTGTGAGTAACTCTCCAGAACTTAAAGCAACTGCTACAGGGTATATTCCAGTAACTGACGATTACAGACATATGGAAATTCCTAATGTATGGGCTGCTGGTATAGCTGTAGATGTGAAATTGCCATTTAAACCGGGCAAAGTGCCTTTTTCAGGTCCAAAAACAGGTTATCCATCAGATGAGACTGGAAAAATTGTAGCAGAAAACATTATTAGAGTTTCTGAAGGAAAAACAGAATTAAAGAAAAAATCCTGGGGCAAAATACCTGGAATATGTATTATGGATGCAGGAAAAAAAGAAGTTATTATTTTAAGTGATAAACTATTTAAACCTAGAAAATTTGCAATTATGATTCCTAACATTTTTTATGATTTTTCTAAAATTTTATTTGAAAAATACTTTCTTTGGAAAACAAAAAAAGGCTATTCATATTTGCCATAAATTTATAAATAGTCCTCGTTTTAGGGTTATTTTATTCTTATTTATTGCTAGACCTTACACTTTCTAACTGTGGCAAGAATTAAAAAACCACCTAAAAAGGTGTTTAAAGTAGGTGTCTCATTTAAAAATAGAAACGCTAATATAATACCAAAAACTGGTTGTGTACTACTAATGATGCGGGCGGTATTTGCTGAAAAATGTTTAAAGCTGCTAATTTGTTACAAAATTGTATAAAAAAAAGACCCCACAGGTTTTAAAAACCTGTGGGGTCTGATAAAAAAATGAATACTATTTATTCCTAGATCGCACACTTTCAATAATAACAGTGGCTAAAATTAACGAGCCTCCAATAAATGTGTTAAATGATGGCATTTCATTTAGGAAGATAAAAGCGATAATAATTCCAAAAATAGGTTGGGTACTGCCAATAATACTGGCGGTACTTACCGAGAAATGTTTTAAACTGCCAACGAACAGAGAATGACCAATAGCTGTAGTAACCAAGCCTAATAGGATGATGTATGGAAATTGTGTTGAAATATTGCTTGTATCGTAAAAGAACATAACAGGAACCAATATAACGGCTACAATTACAGCTTGGTACATCATAAGTGACGTACCATCGTATCTGGCTGCCAGTTTTTTAAGCAATAAATTTCTAATGGCGTAGCATAGTGCAGAAAGTACTCCAAATAAAATGCCTTTTACGTGGGTGTTTTCAAAGTCGAAATCGGGTGAAAGAATATAAATACCCAACAAAACCAGAAAGCCTAAGCCAATATGAACAACGCTAAGTTTTGTTTTTGTAAAAAGCGGTTCTAAAAATGTGGTTATAATTGGGAATGTAAACATGGATAACATACCTAAAGCCACATTTGAGAGTTTTAAGGCATAAAAATAAGCAAGCCAATGACCTCCCATGAAAAGACTGCTTATTAGTAAAGTAAAAAAATCTTTTCTTGAATGAATTTTAAGGTTGACTTTTTTAAACCAACAATACGTGAACAAGAATAAAGCTCCTAAAAAAGCACGCCACCAAATAATTACAGGGGTTGGTAAATCTATAAATCGGCCTAATGTGCCCGATGTGCTAATTAGTAAAGTGGCTAATGTAAGTAGTAAAAGGTGGTTGCTGTGTTGGTTTTTCATAATGTGTTGCTACTTGCGTTAGCGATAGAAACGGTTAGCTTTTGGCGAGCGGCAGCATCGAGCCAAAACTAATAGTGTATAGCGCGACCCCCGATTTTTCTTCGGGGGTAACGCCCATATTATTTTGAAAGTTCAGTGAAATATTTATAAAATAACGGGATAGTTTCAATGCCTTTTAAATAATTGAAAATGCCGAAATGTTCGTTTGGTGAATGAATGGCGTCACTATCTAACCCAAATCCCATTAAAATGGTCTTGCTTTTTAGTTCTTGTTCAAAAAGCGAGACAATAGGAATACTACCGCCACTACGCTGAGGTATTGGGGTTTTGCCAAAAGTATCTTGATAGGCTTTAGCTGCTGCTTGGTAGCCAATACTGTCTATGGGGGTTACATAACCTTGCCCACCATGATGTGGTTTTACTTTTACGATAACACCTTTTGGAGCAATATTTTCGAAGTGGGTTTTGAACAATTGGGTAATTTCTTCCCAATCTTGATGCGGTACCAAACGCATGGATATTTTTGCAAAGGCTTTACTTGCAATAACGGTTTTGGCACCTTCGCCCGTGTAACCACCCCAAATACCATTAACATCTAGGGTTGGGCGTATGGAATTGCGCTCGTTGGTGGTGTAACCTGTTTCTCCATAAACAGCTTCAATATCTAAAGCTTTTTTATAGTTTTCTAAATTGAAGGGCGCTTTTGCCATTTCTGCACGTTCTTCTTTTGAAAGTTCTTCCACCTTATCGTAAAATCCTGGGATGGTGATGTGGTTGTTTTCATCGTGAAGTGATGCAATCATTTTAGTTAAAATATTGATGGGGTTTGCTACGGCACCGCCATATAAACCAGAGTGTAAATCGCGGTTTGGCCCTGTAACTTCTACTTCAACATAACTCAATCCGCGTAACCCGGTGGTTATGGATGGCACATCTTGGGCAATCATACCAGTGTCTGAAATAAGAATGACATCATTCTTTAATTTTTCTTGATTATTCTTCACAAAAATGGCAAGGTTGGAACTTCCAATTTCTTCTTCGCCTTCAATCATGAATTTAACGTTGCAGGGTAGTTGGTTTGTAGCGGTCATGAATTCCATCGCTTTTACATGCATGTACATTTGCCCTTTATCATCGCAAGCACCACGTGCAAAAATAGCGCCTTCGGGATGTAAGTCGGTTTTTTTAATAACAGGTTCAAAAGGAGGTGAATTCCATAAATTTAATGGGTCTGGTGGTTGTACATCATAATGCCCATATACTAAAACGGTTGGTAAGTTTTTGTCGATTATCTTTTCGCCATAAACAATGGGGTAGCCATCTGTTTTGCAAATTTCGACGCTATCGCAACCTGCTTTTTCTAGACTGATTTTAATGGCATCGGCGGTTTTTAGAACATCGTTTTTATAAGCTGAATCGGCACTTATAGATGGGATTTTAAGTAAATCAATTAATTCGTTTAAAAATCGGTCTTTGTGTTCTTTTATATATAATTGAATGTTTTTCATGAAGTATTTTTATAGTTGTTTCAAAAGTACAAAAAAGAATGTTTTTGATTTATTTCTTTGAAGTAACCTTGGTTTTAATGCTCGTGAATAAAGTTTACTATGGCAGGAATCAATTCTTCTTTCAGAGGCAATTTAGGATTACTATAAGTTTGAATGTTTTTAGTTTTATCAGCTTCAGATTCTTTAAGAATATGATTCATGTTTTCAATAATTATTCTTTTGCTTTTTTTGTTTGATTCTGATAATTTTTCTGCATCTTCAACACTTACTTGGATATCGGTGCTTCCTTGGATAATTAAAATGGGGATATTTAATTTTGAAATTTCTAATTGCGGGTTATACTTAAACCATGAAATTAAATAGGGTTGAACGCTTGGGCGGAATAAAGAGTTAAGCATTTGTGGTGGGTTGTTAACCGTTTCTCCTTTTTCTAGTTTTTCGATTATTGGGGCAGACATTTCTAAAATTAAAGGAGGTTGTTCTTTTAGTTGTCGTTTTAAAATTTCACCAGCAGGAAATCCAGTTCCAGCCAATGAAATAAATTTTTCAACTTGTTTTTCTTGTGAAGCAATCATGCCTATTAGTGAGCCTTCACTATGCCCTAAAACTATTAAATTACTAAATCTATGATCTTTTTTAATAAAGTTACACCAATCTTTTACGTCTTCTATATAATTTTCAAAGCGTAAATCAGATTCTTTAGTGCTAGCATTTGCACTTTCACCAATGCCTCGTTTATCAAAACGTACGGAAGCAATACCATTTTCAGCTAAACCTTCTGCAAGCATTTTTAAAGAATTATTTGCCATCATAGGGTTGTTTCCGTTTCTGTCAGTTGGACCAGAACCAGCTATTATTAAAACAATAGGTGTTGTTTTTAACGAATCAGAGATTAGCAATGTTCCATAAATATCTCCAGTTTCGGTATTTAAAACAATAGGTTCCTCTTTAGATTGTGATGTTATGGCGTTACTAAATATGGAAACAAATAAGATTAAAATCATTTTTTTGTTCATAACTATAAGGTGTTTTTTAAGAAGCAATTAATCTCTTTATTATATTATTTTTTAAAAGTATAAAAAAATGAATGTTTTTAGCGGTTTGAAGTTTGCAATTTAAAAATCTTGTTTATATTTGCACTCCTTTTGCAGGCGTGGTGGAATTGGTAGACACGCTAGACTTAGGATCTAGTGCCGCGAGGTGTGGGAGTTCGAGTCTCCCCGCCTGTACAGAAAAAAGCCGAATCGAAAGATTCGGCTTTTTTTGTTTTAATTGTTAAAGGGTATGGTAGAACGGTACAGTACAGGATGCGGACTATTAAATTTTAATTTAAATTTCGGCTCTAATTTAGGAGAGGCTATAATGTTTTGACATTATTCGAGAAAATACTTTTTTTGTTTTTAATTAAATTATTAAGAGTTATTTCCTATCATAAAAATAATAATATTAGTATTTTAAATTAATTTTATTATTTTTGTGCAATCGATTACAATTGTTTTTGTAATTCTAATTAAATTTTAACTTTGTAATTATTGTTATTTCCTCAAAAATCACAAAGAATTTAACACTTACATTGATCTAATATAATATATGAATTTATTTAACTTAACAGGGAAAAGAGCGCTTATTACAGGTGGTACTCATGGTTTAGGTATGGCTATGGCTGAAGGACTTGCAAGTGCAGGAGCAGAACTTATAATAACAGGCACGACACCATCTAAGATGGAAGAGGCTTTAAATTACTATAGAGGTAAAGGGTATAAGGCCAGTGGTTATTTGTTTGATGTTACGAATGAAGATGCTGCTAAAGAAAATTTAGCTATTATTGCTAATGAAATAGGTGATATCCATATTCTAGTAAATAACGCTGGTATTATAAAACGCGAATTGGCTATTACCATGCCAGTTGAAGATTTTAGACGTGTTATTGATGTAGATTTAGTAGGGCCGTTTATTATGTCTCAATTAGTTGCAAAACAAATGATTGAGCGTAAAGAGGGTAAAATAATAAACATTTGCTCCATGATGAGTGAGTTAGGTAGAAATAGTGTTTCTGCCTATGCCGCTGCAAAAGGAGGATTGAAAATGCTGACTCAAAATTTAGCAACCGAATGGGCTAAACATAATATTCAAGTAAACGGTATTGGTCCGGGTTATTTTGCAACCAGCCAAACAGCGCCAATTCGTGTAGATGGCCATCCTTTTAACGATTTTATAATTAGTAGAACTCCTGCCGCACGTTGGGGAGATCCTGAAGATTTGGCTGGAGCAGCTATTTTCTTAGCTTCAAAAGCAAGCGATTTTGTAAATGGGCAAGTAGTTTATGTAGATGGTGGTATTTTAGCTACTATTGGGAAACCTTCAAACGAAGATTAATATTTTTTTATATATAATGAGCACAAAATTTATCCACGACAATTTTTTATTAGAAAACAAATACGCTGAAGAATTATATCATACTTATTCTAAAAATCAGCCAATTATAGATTATCATAATCACTTGCCTCCACAACAAATAGCAGAGGATAAAACGTTTAATAACATTACAAATGTGTGGATTAATGGCGATCATTACAAGTGGCGTGCCATGCGTACTTTGGGCGTTGATGAAAAATTTATTACAGGAAACGGTTCTGATAAAGATAAGTTTTTAAACTGGGCAAAAACGGTTCCTTATACCATGCGTAATCCATTATACCATTGGACGCATTTAGAATTGGCAAGGTATTTTGATATTAACGAATTGTTAAATGAAAAATCTGCCGAAAAAGTTTGGGAACAAACGCAAGATAAATTAACGTCTGGTAATTACAGTTGTCGCCAATTACTTCAAAAAGTAAATGCGGAATTGGTTTGCACTACCGAAGATCCTATTGATAACTTACAATATCATCAACAATTAGCAAAAAGCGATTTTAATGTAAAAGTTAGTACTGCTTTTAGACCAGATAAAGCCATTTTAATTAATGCAGATGGCTACAATGCTTATTTGGATTCTTTGGCGGATGCTGCTGAAGTTTCTATAAATTCTTATGAAGATTTATTAAGTGCTTTAAGAAAACGAATTGAATTTTTTAATGCCAATGGATGCAAACTTTGCGACCATGGATTAGATCAAATTTATTTTGAAAACTACACCGAAAGCGAAGTAAAATCTATTTTCGCTAAGAAAAGAGAAGGTAAAGCTATTTCAAATGAAGACGCTTTAAAATTCCAAAGTGCTGTTTTAGTGTTTTTATGTGAAACCTATCATGAATTTGGTTGGGTACAACAATTTCATTTAGGTGCTTTAAGAAATAATAACGCACGTATGCACCGTATTTTAGGTCCAGATACAGGATGGGATTCTATAGGCGATTATCCACAAGCACAAAAATTATCAGCTTTTTTAAATGCTTTAGATAGTAAAGACAAATTAACAAAAACCATTATATATAATTTAAATCCTGCTGACAATGAGGTTATGGCCACTATGATTGGTAACTTTAACGACGGAAGTGTGAAAGGTAAAGTACAGTTTGGTTCTGGTTGGTGGTTTTTAGACCAAAAAGATGGTATGATAAAACAGCTAAATGCGTTATCTAACATGGGGCTTATTAGTTGTTTTGTAGGTATGTTAACCGATTCTAGAAGTTTCTTATCGTTTCCAAGACATGAGTATTTCAGACGTATCCTTTGTAATCTTTTAGGCGATGAAATAAAAAGAGGCGAGTTGCCAAATGATATGGAGTGGATTGGTAAAATGGTTTCAGATATTAGTTATTTCAACGCCAAAGAGTATTTTAAATTTTAAATAGGTAGTTTTGTTCTAACTAAGAAGTGCTAATTAGCTTCTCAAGATATTAGGGCAAAACGCATACATAATATTAAAAACAAAAAAATGCAAAAAATAAAATTCATAACGCTTTTAATTGCAGTCCTATTGGTAGGGTGTAGCGAAGTTAATAAAACCAAAACCATTAAAATTGCTCATGGTTTAAATATTGAACATTCGGTACACAAAGCTATGGTTGAGATGGGTGCAGATTTAGAAAAAAGATCTGGAGGAAAAATGAAACTCGAAATTTACCCAAGTCAACAATTAGGCAGCGAGCGCGAATGTTTGGAGCTTTTACAAATTGGAAGTTTAGACATGACCAAAGTATCTGTTGGGGTTATGGAAAATTTTGCGCCAAAAATGAAAGTTTTTGGAGTGCCTTTTTTGTTTCGTGACAGACAACATTCTTTTGATGTTTTAGATGGGCCTATAGGTAAAGAAATACTTGATGATGGCGAGCAATATTGGTTAAAAGGGTTAGCATATTACGATGCGGGCAGTAGAAGTTTTTATACGAAAAATAAACCAATTAACACTCCTAGCGATTTAACTGGTTTAAAGGTTCGTGTGATGGAAAGCGTTACAGCTATCGATATGGTTAAAGCGTTAGGAGGTTCGGCCACTCCAATTTCTTGGGGTGAATTATATACATCCCTACAACAAGGTGTTGTAGATGGTGCTGAAAATAACCCGCCTAGTTTTTACTTATCGCGCCATTACGAAGTATGTAAATATTATTCTTTAGATGAGCATACTGTGTTACCTGATGTTTTGGTTATTGGAACAGAATCTTGGAATAAATTAACACAGCAAGAACAAGAATGGTTGCAAGCATCTGCCGATAAATCGGTAAACTATCAACGAAAATTGTGGTTAGAAGCTGAAGAAGAGGCACTTCATGAAGTTGAAAAAGCAGGTGTAACTATTATCAGACCAGATAAGACATTGTTTCAAGATAAAGTAAAAAGCATCTACAAAGGTTATGAAAATGATAAAGTAATAAATAGTTTAATAAACCAAATTCTAGAAACCAAATAGAATAAGACATTCTTAATGCGTACTGGCATTTAAGACAGAATGATTTTTTGAGTGTAACTAGATACCACTAAACAAATATTAAAAAAGACATGAAACTTCGAGAAAAGATTGATAAAATTCTAAGCAATACCCTTATTGTTATTATGGCTGTTATGGTTGTGAATGTACTATGGCAGGTATTTACAAGGTTTATAGTGGGTGTTCCAAGTTCATTTACCGATGAGTTAGCAAGATATTTGATGATTTGGATAGGCATACTTGGTGCCGCTTATGTGTCTGGACGTAATATGCACGTAGCTATAGATGTTTTACCTACACGAGCAAGTCCTGAAAATCAGAAAAAGATAATGCGAGTAGTTTATATTATAATCATATTGTTTTCAATAACAGCTTTGGTTATTGGTGGATTTAGGTTGGTGTATATTAGTTATTTGCTTGGGCAAAGTTCTCCAGCATTACAAATACCATTAGCATTCGTTTATATGGTAATTCCTATTAGCGGCATTTTAATAATTTATTACAAAATTTCAGATCTTCTAAAAAAATAGTTATGATGGAGTATATACCAATTCTTGTATTAGTCTTTAGTTTTTTATTTCTTTTATCAATCGGTACACCGGTAGCATGGAGTATTGCTATTTCGGCAATGTTAACCATGTTGGTAAGTATTTCTCCAATAGCTGCTTTTACTACAGTGTCACAACGTATGGGTACGGGTCTCGATAGTTTTGCATTAATTGCCATACCGTTTTTTATTCTCTCGGGGCAATTAATGAACAAAGGGGGTATTGCACACAGGCTTATTGCTTTTGCAAAGACATTAGTAGGTGCACTACCAGGAGGTTTGGCATTAATAAATGTAATAGGCGCTATGTTAATGGGGGCTATTGCTGGTTCTGCTATGGCGTCGGCATCTGCTATGGGTAGTATTTTAGGGCCAGAAATGGAAAAAGAAGGTTATTCAAAAGAATTTGGAGCCGCTGTGAATATTACATCGGCAACAACAGGATTGATTATCCCACCAAGTAATGTGCTTATTGTTTATTCCTTAGCAAGTGGTGGTGTTTCTATTGCAGCTTTGTTTTTGGCAGGTTATATTCCGGGTATTTTAACTGGTTTATTTTTAATGCTAGTTGCCATGTTTTGGGCCAAAAAGAAAAAATATAAGTTAGGAGAAAGAAGCTCCATCAAGGAAGTTTTCAAAACATTTATAGCGGCGGTACCTAGTTTGTTTTTACTGGTAGTTGTAATTGGTGGTATTGTAACGGGAATTTTTACCGCAACAGAGGCTTCAGCTATAGCTGTTTTATATACCTTGATTTTAGGTTTTGTATACAAAGAAATATCTTTCAAATCACTTCCGGAAATCTTGTTGGATTCTTCAGCAACTACAGCTATTGTAATGTTGTTAATTGGCGCATCTATGAGTATGTCTTGGGTCATGTCTTACGAGAATATACCACAAGATATTAGTAACGCTTTATTAGGAATTAGCGATAATAAAATCATCATATTATTGATTATCAACTTATTGCTGTTGTTTGTAGGTATTTTTATGGATATGACACCAGCGGTATTAATTTTCACCCCTATATTCTTGCCAGTGGTGCAAAAATTAGGAATGGATCCTATCCATTTCGGAATTATCATGGTATTAAACCTGTGTATAGGTTTGTGTACACCACCAGTAGGTTCGGTATTGTTTGTTGGAGTTGGTGTTGCCAACACCACTATTGGAAAAGTTATAAAACCTCTTATGCCTTTATTTTTAGCCATGATACTTGTTTTGTTCTTGGTGACTTATGTGCCTGAGTTAAGTTTATGGCTTCCTAGAGTATTTGGTTTAATCGAGTAAAAAGTGTTCAATTATAAATTATAATGAAAAAATTAAATAGAAAAAACGTTGGTTTGGAAGAGAAGCTTCCAATTAAAATAGTACAATTTGGCGAAGGAAACTTCCTTAGAGCGTTCATTGGGTATGCATTTCAAGAACTAAATAAAAAAGCCGATTTTAATGCAGGTATTGCAGTAGTACAACCAATTGACAGAGGTTTAGTAAACATGCTAAACGATCAAGACGGGTTATACACACTTTTTATGAAAGGTGTTAAAAAAGGTGAAGAAATTCAAGATGTTGAATTAATTTCCAATATCGTAAAAGCGGTAGATCCATATGCTAATTTTCAAGATTACTTAAGTTTAGCTAAAGAACCATCTTTAGAGTTTATTATTTCCAATACTACCGAAGCGGGTATTGCTTATGTAGGTTCAGATACGGCAGAAATGCAACCCCCAAGTTCATTTCCAGCAAAATTAACACTGCTTTTACACGAGCGTTTCAAACATTTTAATGGCGATGCAAGTAAAGGTTTAACTATCATTCCTTGTGAATTGATTAACCACAACTCTGAAACTTTAAAAGAAATTATATTAAAGTATGTAATCGATTGGAATTTAGGTGATGACTTCAAAACGTGGCTTTTAGAAAGTAATGCTTTCCACAGCACATTGGTTGATAGAATTGTACCAGGGTATCCAAAAGATGAAATTGAAGCTTACAATGCACAGTTGGATTATTCAGATAATTTAATAGTTGCAGCCGAAGTATTTTTACTTTGGGTTATTGAAGGTGGTGATGATTTGAAAGCAAAATTACCATTCCATAAAACAAGTTTAGATGTTAAGATTGTTGATGATATGCAACCTTACCGTACCAGAAAAGTGCGTATTTTAAATGGAGCACATACAGCCATGGTGCCTTTTTCATTGCTTTATGGAAACAAAACAGTGAAACAATCTGTTGACAACGAGTTCACAGGGCCATTTATACATAAAGCGGTATTTGATGAAATAAATGATACCCTTGAAATGGATAGAGAAGAATTAAACAGTTTTTCAGATGAAATTTTCGATCGTTTTAGAAATCCATTCATCATTCACAATCTATCAAGTATTGCGTTAAATTCAATTTCTAAGTTTACTGTACGCGTATTACCAAGTTTATTAGGCTATGTAAAAATCAATAAAAAACTGCCAACCAACCTAACATTTGCGTTTGCAAGTTTAATACGTTTTTACAAAGGTACCTGGAATGGTGAAGCGTTACCAGTTCAAGACAGCGATGATATTGTAGCAGCGTTTGCTAAAATATGGGAATCAAGTGATTATACTGAAGTAGCTAAAAACGCATTAAGTATTGTTGATTATTGGGGTGAAGATTTAACCAAAGTTGAAAACTTAACTGAAGCCGTTGCCTTAGCTCTAAAAGAAATTGATGCTAATGGAGTAGAAGCAGGATTTGCTAATTACAGCAAAAAGTTTTAAGTATTATAGTATAACTATAACAAATTACCACAATGCAAAAGAAAATTATAAAAGTAAATTCATCAGACAACGTTGCCGTTGCTTTGGTTAATTTAAAGGCAGGAGAAGTTATTCCTTTTGAAGGGCAAGACATTAAAGTATTGTCTGATACGAAATCTAAGCACAAAATAGCTTTAGAGAAATTTGAATCTGGTGCCAGAATCATTATGTATGGTGTTCTTGTTGGTTCAGCTAATGGTGTTATTGAAAAAGGCGATGTTCTAACTACTGAAAATGTAAAGCATCAAAGCGAGAAAGTGTTTGGTAGAACTGAAAACTTTAGTTGGACAGCACCCAATGTAGATAAATGGAAAGACAGAACCTTTTTAGGATATCATAGAGAAGATGGGCAAGTAGGAACAGAAAATGTGTGGTTATTTTTCCCATTAGTGTTTTGCGAAAACCGAAATATTGAAATATTAAAAGAAGTTTTTGAAAAAGAACTTTTAAAACAAAAGGTAAACCCGCATCAAATGTTGCTGCGTTCTTTAGTTAGTGGGAATGAAGAAACAGAGGTTGTATCAACAACACCAGATGTATTTGATAACATTGATGTGAAATTTATAACCCATCCAGGTGGTTGTGGAGGTATTCGTCAAGATTCTGAGAGTTTAGCAAAATTATTAGCAGGTTACGTTAATAATCCAAATGTGGCAGGAGCTACCGTTTTAAGTTTAGGGTGTCAAAACCTTCAAATAAGCGTGTTTAAAGAGGCATTGAACAATATCAATCCAAACTTAAACAAACCCGTTATTATTTACGAACAACAAAAAATGGGTACGGTAGATGAGATGCTATCTGCAATTGTAAAAGATTCTTTTGAAGCTATTAAAAAAGCAAATAATGCAGAACGTAAACCAGCACCATTATCAAAATTAAGAGTAGGTTTAGAATGTGGAGGTTCCGATGGTTTTTCAGGTATTTCTGCAAATCCAACTTTAGGAGCTGTTTCAGATTTATTAGCTGCTTTAGACGGCGTTGCTGTTTTAGCTGAATTCCCGGAATTATGTGGTGTTGAACAAGAATTGGTAAACCGATGTGTTGATGATGAAGATGGTAAAAAGTTTTTACAGTTAATGAAAGCTTATGAGAAGTCGGTGGTTGATGCCGGTTCAGGGTTTGATATGAATCCATCTCCAGGAAACATTAAAGATGGCTTAATAACCGACGCAATGAAATCAGCAGGAGCAGCCAAAAAAGGTGGTACATCTCCGGTACAAGACGTTTTAGATTATGGTGAATATATTACAAAACCAGGTTTAAATTTATTATGCACACCAGGTAATGATGTGGAGAGCACAACAGGATTGGTAGGTTCAGGGGCCAATGTAGTTTTGTTTACTACTGGTTTAGGTACGCCAACAGGAAACCCAATTGCGCCAATTATTAAAGTGTCATCAAACACAGAGCTAGCAGAGCGTATGCCAGACATTATTGATATAGAAACAGGTGCAGTAATTCGTGGTGAAAAAACCATTGAAGAAATGGCTGATGAAATGCTTGAATTTATTATAAAAGTAGCTAGTGGAGAAGTTCAAACCAAAGCAAAATTATTAAACCAAAATGATTTTATACCTTGGAGACGAGGTGTGTCTTTATAAAAATTAAACATTTAGAGCATAAAAAAGCCAAGAATTAATTCTTGGCTTTTTTATGCTTTCTTGTTTCAACAGTGATTGTTATTTGTCAATTAAAACCATAGATTTTAATGAAGAATCTCTAATTATTAATTCAGGTGATAAAACAACTTGTTTTTCAGATTTAATTTTTTTACTGTTATTACTAGTTTCCTCTAAAAATACTTGAGCAGAAATTCTGCCCATTTCTATAGGAGATTGATCTACTGAGGTTATAGAAAGCTCCATAAACCTGGTAAACGGTTCGTTACTAAATCCAACAACACTTATGTCTTCTGGTATTCTAAGTCCATTTGCTTTTATTTCCTCAATGGCCCCCAATGCCGTAAAATCGCTCACAGAAAATATAGCATCTGGCGGTGTTTTCATGCCTAAAAGTTGTTTAGTTGTTTTTCTGCCTTCAAGTACTTTACTCGGAGTTTCAATTACAATGCTTTCATCAAACTCAAGGCCATTATCAATAATGGCTTGTTTATATCCCAAATACCTATTTTTAAAAATTAGAATTTCTCTATTACTTGATAGGTGAGCAATGCGCTTGCATCCTTGATCTATTAAATGTTGGGTTGCTTGGTAGGCTCCTTTAAAATCATCAATAGTTACTGAGCTAACACCAGGGACATCTTTTTTTCTATCGAAAAAAATTAAGGGAACACCTTTATTTAGGAGATTTTGAAAGTGTTTATTAGATTCTAACTTTGGGCTAGAGATGGACATAAAAATACCATCTACTTGAGCGTTTAACAACGAGTTAATATTTTCAATCTCTAAATTTTCTTGATCATGAGTTTGGCAAATAATAACATGATATCCATTTGGGTGTAATTCATCTTCAATTCCACGAATCACTGATGCGAAAAAATTACTATCAATACGAGGCACAATAACTCCAACATTAAAACTTTTACCACTTTTTAGAGCAAGAGCAAGTTTGTTTTGCTCATAATTCATTTCCTTAGCAGTATCGTTAACCAATTTACGAGTGCTTTCGCTTATTTTAGTATTGCCGTTTAAAGCTCTTGATACTGTAGCAGCTGTTATATTTAGTTTTTCCGCTATATCATATATGGTTGTTTTTTTTCTCATGAGTTAATTGGTTGGTTTTTCTTAATGAGTGCAAACTTATTAATTTGTTTATAAACAGTTTAGTGGTTTATTGTTAATAATTGTAAATTATTTAAAGGTACATTCTTCTTGCTTCTTCATTTTTAATTATCTACAATTTTAGCTATGCTTTTTTCAGTTATTTCAAATTGCCTATCTCTAATTTTAAGAAAAAATTAAGAAATACATTGCAAGGTATATATTTTTTTTTAAATTTGTTGTAATCGATTGCAATTTTTAATATGAATAATTTCAAAAATAAAAACAAATAATAGGAAATTATAGAAAGCAAAACATGGGTTGTATGTTTTGTTTTTGTTTTTGTTTTTGTTTTTGGGAAATTTTAAAAGAAAATTGCATTAAAAATTAACACTAAAGATAACGCCTATGCTTAAATGAGAATTACAATTAAATTAACCTAAACAATTAAAAAAACAAAAGCCAAACTAAACAAAGATGAAGACAAAAATGAATTTCAAATATTGTTTCCTTATTTTAGGAATAATATTTTGCTTGCCTATTTACGGGCAAAACACATCCAATGTAAAAGGAACTGTTTCAGATGAATCTGGAGTACCATTACCAGGAGTGTCGATAATTGTAAAAAACACAACTAAAGGAACTGCAACAGATTTTGATGGTAATTACTCAATAGCTGTTAATACTAACGATGTTTTAGTATTTAGTTTTCTTGGGTACAAAACTCAAGAAGTTGCGGTTAAAGGAAGAACTACTATAAACTTAAATTTAAGTGAAGACAAAAACGTTTTAGACGAAGTGGTGGTAATTGGATATGGGAGCACAACTAGACGTGATGTTACCGGTGCTATTTCATCTGTTTCGGGAGAGAAATTAGCGTCAGTTCCGGTTGCTGATGCAGCACAAGCTTTACAAGGGAAATTGCCTGGTGTACGAGTTACTACGCAAGATGGTCGTCCAGGAGCCGATATTGCCATTCGAGTACGTGGTGGTGGTTCGATAACCCAAAGTAATCAACCACTTTTTATAGTTGATGGATTTCGTGTGCCTTCCATAAGTGATATACCAGGAGATCAAATTAAAAGTATAGATGTTTTAAAAGATGCTTCTTCAACCGCTATTTATGGTGCCAGTGGTGCTAATGGTGTTATTATTGTAACCACTAAAGGTGGTATTATAGGTAAAACTAAAGTGTCTTATAATGGCTATACACAATTTAGTGTAATACCAGAGTATGTGCCAATTATGAATGGTTATGATTATATAGCTTATAACTGGGGGTATGCAGATGCCATTGGTTCTGGTTACAGAGATGCATGGGAAAAATTGTGGGCTATCGGGCCACAAAGCACCAATTTCTCTAATCCTGATGGAATAGACTATTATAAAACTGTAGCTAGTCGCGATTATAATAAAGAGCTTTATAATAGTGCATTTAGCCATAACCATAATTTTAATGTTTCTGGCGGTACAGAGAATACTAGATATTTGTTTGCTGTAAACTACCTAGATCAAGAAGGTAACAAAGTAGGGTCTTCTTATGAAAGAACGAATGCGCAGTTTAGATTAGATCAAAATTTAGGAGATAAACTTAAATTGTCTATCAATACTCGTTATTCTCAGGTTAATAGAGGGAATAATGATGGCGATTCACACGCTTATTACTTCCGCCCTATAAACTCCTCAGATATTCTTGGAGATAGCGATGTAACAAGTAATACGCAATTAGGAGATTATAATGGCATTCTTCAAGATGCATTTAGCCCTATTAGTATTTTAAATGATTCTAAAAATATTGGATTAAGCCGTTCATTGGTAAGTAGTGGTGCATTAAGTTGGGAAATAGTTCCTGGATTAACAGCTAAAACCAATATTCAATTAGTGTCTAATTGGTCTAGTTCAAAAACTTGGAGAGGGCCTGCAGCTACCAATCGTCTTGATAGTGAAGGAAACCCACTTCAAGGAGGAGATGCAAAGTTAGCACAAAAACAAGGATGGAATTATCGTTGGGCGAATACTTTAAACTATCAAGTTCAAGGTTTGGGTGAAGATCATAAACTAGGTATTTTAGCAGGTTATGAAGTTGCAGATTCTGGTTCTGAATCTGTTACCGTAGAAGGCTATCAATATCCTGTTTCATTTGATGCGCAACGCGCATGGGATAATATGGCTTCTTATACATTAGCGCCTACAACTGTAGCGTCTTCTGCGGGTGGAACACCAGATCGTCTACAGTCGTTATTTGGTCAACTAAATTACGGTTATAAAGATAAATATTTATTAACTGGAACCTTTCGTGCTGATGGGTCATCAAGATTTGCACCAGCTAACCGTTGGGGGTATTTTCCAGCAGGTGCTATTGCATGGAGAGCGTCAGAAGAAGATTTCTTAAAGGGAGCAAGTTGGTTAGATGATTTAAAAGTACGTTTTTCATACGGTTCTGTTGGTAATGATGATATTAGAGCCGAATTATGGAAACAAAATTGGAGGCCAGTTACAGTAAGATGGTCTTTAAACGATGTGTCGCAACCAGGATATGATTATGCAACACCAACACTTTTTAATGAAGAATTAAAATGGGAAACCACTATTTCGAGAAATCTTGGTTTAGATTTTCAATTATTTGGTAACAAATTAAACGGAACCTTAGAGTTATATAAAAACACCGTTAAAGATTTGCTTATGATAATTCCGGTACCACCATTAACTGGGTTTGAAACCAAATATGCTAATGCTGGACAAACAAGTAATAAAGGGATTGAATTATCATTAGGTGGCGATATTGTTAAATCTGAAAATTTTAACTTAACGGCTAGTATTAATATCAATATTAACAAAAATAATGTGGACTCATTAGACCCTAGTATTGACGGAAAATATAGTTCTGGCTTTGGAGGTGTTTATTTTAATCCAAGACAAGATTATTTCCTAGAAGTAGGGAAGCCTGTGGGGTTATTCCGTGGATATATACATGATGGTTGGTATACTACTGATGATTTTGATTACGACCCAACTACTCAAATATATACAACTAAAGCTGGGGTACCCAAAATAGAATCTGGTATATTAGGAACTGTTTATGGTACTGTTGGAAATAAACCAGCTGGTCAATCAGAATATCCTGGTGTACAAAAAATTAAAGATATCAGTGGTCCAAATGGTGTGCCAGATGGTATAATTAATGCTGATGATATTACGGTTATAGGTGATGCGAATCCAGGTCATACCGGAGGTTTTAACCTTGCAGGAAATTACAAACAGTTTGACTTTAATTTTGATTTTACGTGGAGTGTAGGTAATGATATTTATAACGCATCGCATGTTGAAGCCTATGCCGGAAATAAAGAACAAGGTTTATACAGAAACAGGTATCAAGAACTTGCAGGAGCTTACAAAATTTATGACATTGTAAATGGGCAATTAACAAAAGTAGTTGATCCTGCGGCGTTGGATGCGCTTAATGCGAATGCAACCACATTTTTACCGTATCCAGAAAATGGTTTGGGAACTTCTTTTGGTATTGAAGATGGATCTTACTTAAGATTGAATACGTTTACTTTAGGGTATTCACTTCCTCAACGCATTGTTGATAAATTTGGAATTGGTAAATTCCGTGTATATGGATCTATATTTAATGCATTTACACTAACAGGCTATAAAGGTTTTGATCCTGAGATTAATGTAAAAGAAGACAGAGACCAAAATGATAACCAGTATAACCCAAATGGTTTCCCAACACCAGGACTTGATTTAAATGCGTATCCACGTCCACGTACATTTACGTTTGGCTTAAATGTTGAATTTTAAAAAAAAAGAAATTATGAAAAAAATATTTTATTTTATGCTCACAGCATGTGTTCTGATGAATATATCGTGTGAGAAAGACTTTCTAGATGTGCAAGCGCCTTCTAGTGTAGATAATGATTTCGTCTTTGGTTCTCCAGAAGAGGCTACTAAGGTTTTAGCGGGGTTATATGATATTTGGCATGATCTTGATAAAAATTTATATTACGATGTCATGTCAGTAGGATCTGATTCAGAGCATCATCCTGAGCCGTATTCGGCGCAATCACGTCATATACCAATGGGACTTTTTCCTGTTCCTTATAATATTAATGATGGTAATGCACTTAATACCTGGAATGAAGGGTATCAAATCATTAATAAAGCGAATTCAATAATAGAAGCTGTTGAAGGGAAAGCTGAGTTTCAAGACGCAGTTGCCGCAGGAACACCTAATGCATGGACACAGCTTTATGGAGAGGCACTTTGTCATAGAGCAACCAATTATAAATTATTAATCTCTTATTTTGGTGATGTGCCATATTTTGATTACCCAGTTAGAACTCAAGCTCAAACAGATACGTTAGGTTATACGGTTCGTGATAAAATTTATGACAAAGAGATTGCTGCACTTAAAAAAATAGCACCATTAATGTATCCATTAGGGGGTAATTTAACAGCAGAACGTTTTTCTGGTACGTATGCCTATTATTTAACAGGAAGATTAGCTTTTGACGCTGCAGGCTATCAATTACGTCGTACAGATTTCGATTATGGATCCATTAGTTTTGACCAATGGGGACAAGAAAATTCAACTTGGAATGCTAAATATGTTAGAAATAGCAATTGGCAAAGTTATATGCAAACGGCAAAGGAATACTTTTTAAAAACCGTAAACAACTCAGGCACTGCTCATTTAATTGAAACAGATGGCAGAGGTGCTAAATTCGATAATCCATTTCAAAGGAACTTCCAATATTTGTTGGACTTAGAAGTGAGTCCAGAATCGTTATTTGAAGCTGGATACACCCGTACTCAAAATTCAGATTGGCCGTATTCTTGGGGGCGTCCTTCAGGAGGTGCTGGTTCAAACGACCATCCAAACAAATGCTATGGGCAAGGTCGTATAAATCCTTATTATGTCTATGGTGATTTCGATCCGTCAGACAAACGTCGTGATGTAACGGCTTGTTTTACGGGTAATACCGGTAAAGCGGGTGAAATATTAATGAGCTGGGCTCGAGGTAACCGTGAAAAAGGGGGCTTTTGTACTAATAAGTTTGATGAAGCGCGTATGTCCGATCCTTACATTCCAAGACAACGCCAATCTGGTGTAAACTGGCAACAAGTGCGTATGGGAGAAGTCATGTTAGACCTTGCTTATGCTGCTGCTGCTACAGGTGATGAGGCAACTGCTAAAACCTATTTCAAAAAAGTACGTGCACGTGCGTTTTCTGCTGCAGATCAAGCGACTAAAGTTAATGCTTATGTGGATGGAATGTCTGGACAAGCTTTATTAGATGGTATCGAACAAGAACTTAAGTTAGAAACAGGCGGTGAAGGAAAAAGACGCTGGGATACCATCCTTTTTGGAACGTTCCCAAAACATATCCAAGAAATGCGTGACAATATGAGAGCTATGATTGCTGGTTTAGCAGCTGATGGGTATTATACTTTCCCCAATGGTGTGCAAATTTCTAATTATATTTTTACCAAAAAAGTTAAAATTAAAGATGTAGATCCTACTTTAGATTTATTAACCTATCAAACGCCTGCAGGTCTAAATGAATCAGATCCAAGATACCCTGTTTTAGTACCAGGATGGAGAGGGACTAATAACGGATGGGCAGATTATTTAGCAACGTTGTCTCCAGTATTGCAAAACAACCACATAGCTCAACGTGGTATGTTTAGATATATTGATCCTGCAAGTGCTGAAGGTTTAGCACTTTTAGCTGATGGTTATCAATTATCTGATTGGGGTATAAATCTAGTAAAAAATGCAGCAGAATACACTGATAACTTTTTCTTAGGATATCCAGATGGGTCTTATGCTGCTGGCGTACCACCACGTTATATTATGCCAATAGCATATGTTGTGCTAAGTACTTCAAACGGGTTGCTTACACAAGGTTACGGGCATGCATCGGAATAATTGTGATTTTTAAATATTGATTAATAATAAAAATAACCCGCTACATAAATGGAGCGGGTTATTTATTATATAAGTAAATAAATGAGAATTTTAAACATTTAAATTATGAGATTAATAAAAATTATATGTTTGAATCTAATAGTAATTTATGGTACAACTTTATTGGTAAGTTGTAAACAAGAAAAGAAACAAAGTAGCGTATTAGATACCCATATAAAACAAGTTGTGATTTCCGATACATTAAAATGGTCCGAACGCATGGCTCTATCCATCATGAAACGTAATCCGGAAGCTTGGGATATCGATCATATTGAAGCTCCAAAATGGGAGTATAAAGTTGGATTGGTACTTAAGGCTTATGAGAGACTTTATGAGGCCACAAAAAATGAAACATATTATAATTATATTAAAGGTTTTGTAGATACCATGATTGATAGTACAGGTACTATTAAGGGATATGAACTAGACAGCTACAATATAGATTTGATCAATTCAGGAAAGTTGCTTTTTAATTTGTATGACAAAACTCAAGAAGAGAAATACTTAGTGGCACTTAAAACCTTAAGAAAACAGTTAGAAGGCCAACCAAGAACCAAATCAGGAGGCTTTTGGCACAAAAAGATATATCCCAACCAGATGTGGTTGGATGGATTGTACATGGGCGAGCCGTTTTATGCCCAGTACACGGTTGAATTTGAAAACGGCGAAAAGTTAGATGACATAGTGCATCAGTTTGAGTTGTTACACGATCATGCTTTTGATAAAAAGACGGGTCTGTATTTTCACGCTTGGGATGAAAGCAAGCAAATGCCTTGGGCAAATAAAGAGACAGGTACGGCACCCAATATTTGGCTAAGAGCCTTAGGATGGTACGCGATGGCGTTGGTGGATGTTTTAGATTATATGCCTGAAGATTATCAAAAACGACAACAACTCATAGGCTATTTAAATGAATTGGCAGAAGCGGCAAGTCATTTTCAAGATACATCTGGATTGTGGTACCAAGTGCCAAATATGCAAGATAGAGAAGGCAATTATCTGGAAGCTTCTGGTTCTTCTATGTTTGTTTACGCTTTTGCAAAAGGTTCGAATAAAGGATATTTACCTGCAAAATTTGAGGCTATTGCTAATAAAGGTTTTGATGGTTTAATTAATAAATTAGTTACAATTGATAAAGATGGTGAGATTCATCTAAACCAAATATGTAAAAGCGCAGGTTTAGGCGGAGATCCTTATAGAGATGGCTCTTATGAATACTATTTGAGTGAACCTATTTTAACCGATAATTCTCATGGATTGGGTCCATTTATTTTGGCTGCTCTTGAATTAAACAGATAGCCATGGATCCAATATTAATCATTTTAATAGGAACAACTGTAGTGCTTTTTTGCATTATCGTATTACGAATGCATGCTGTCATTTCATTGTTGTTAGCAGCTTTAGTAACAGCCTTTTTAACATCACCAGATCTTATTTATAATTTTGCCGTAAGTAGTGGTATGTCTAATGAAAAAGCCTTAGAGTTTTCTAAAGTGTCAATTGGCAAACGTTTAGGAGAGGCATTCGGCAATACAAGTGGTAAAATAGGAATTTTAATAGCCTTAGCTTCGGTAATTGGTACGTCATTAATGCGAAGTGGTGGCGCAGAACGAATCGTTAGAAGTCTGTTGTCATTGTTTGGTAAAAAGAATAGCGCTATTGCCTTGCTATTTAGTAGTTTCACATTAGCAATCCCCGTTTTTTTTGACACGGTTTTTTATCTTATGATACCAGTCATAAAATCAATGGGAATAAAAAATCCTAAAAAGTTTAGCCTCTATTTAATGGTTGTAATAGCTGGTGGTGTTATGGCGCATTCCTTAATACCTCCAACGCCAGGGCCTTTATTTGTTGCTGAAACTATGAATATTGACTTAGGAACTATGATGATTGGTGGTATAGTAATAGGAATCGTTACGGTGTTATGTGGCTATGGTTATGCAGTTTGGGCAAATTTAAAATGGGATTTACCCATGCGCAGTACACCAGATATTAGTATCGAAGAACTTCAACAAATTTCAGAAAAGGAGACAAAAGATTTACCTAGATTATGGTTATCTTTATTACCTGTAGTGTTGCCCATTATTTTGATAACCGGAAATACGTTTTCAAAAATGCTGTCTCAAGGAAACAGTCATTTGAGCACATGGCAAGAAAGTTTGATTGCCGTATTTTCTGTTGTTGGTGATCCAAACATCGCTTTGTTTATTTCAGCACTCATTGCCATGTATTTGATGTGGTCTAGAATTGGCGACATAGATAGTTTTAAAAAGTATATGTACGAAGCCTTAACAAGTGCCGGTATGATTATTTTAATAACTTCGGCTGGTGGTGTTTTTGGCCAAATGTTACAGCAAACAGGCGTTGGTATCAGAATTCAGGAACTGTCATCAAATTATCAAATGGCCATTTTACCCATGGCATTTTTTATAACAGCAGCTGTTAGAACGGCACAAGGCTCTGCCACAATTGCTATGGTTACTACTATTGGTATTATGAGTGGTGTGGCCAGTGCAGGTTTAGCATTCCATCCTGTGTATTTGGCATTGGTGATTGGATGTGGTTCTAAAATATTTGCATGGATGAACGACAGTGCTTTTTGGATTATTACTAAAATGAGTGGTATGGAAGAAATGGAAACCATTCGTCATTTTTCAATTTTATTAATGGTTATGGCTTTTGGTGGCTTATTTTCCATTATGATTTTTTCAAAATTATTCCCTTTAATATAAATGGAAACAATAAAAAATATATTAATTAAAACTACTGAAAATGATAATGTTGGTATTGTAGCCAATGAACTTGGGATGCAAAAAGGAACATTAGTAGATGCTGGTTTTGCACTTCTTGAATATGTTCCAAATGGACATAAAGTAGCGTTGCAAGATATAAATGAGGGTGAAGAAATTATTAGATATGGACAAGTTATAGCATACGCAGATAAACATTTAAAACAGGGTTCTTGGGTTAACGAAACCAATATACTGTTGCCTGATCCTCCTGAATTAGAATATATTTCTATGCCTAAAACTAAAAATATTGAAATAGAACCATTAGAAGGATATACATTTCAAGGCTACAAGAATAGCGATGGAAGTGTTGGAACAAAAAACGTTTTAGGTATCTCTACTAGTGTGCAATGCGTCGCAGGAACAACGGAGTATGTGGTAAAAAAAATTAAACAAGACTTACTTCCACATTATAAAAATGTAGACGATGTCGTTGCCCTAAATCATAGTTATGGATGTGGTGTTGCGATTGATGCTCCGGCTGCTATTATTCCAATAAGAACCATTCAAAATATTGCAACAAACCCAAATTTTGGAGGAGAAATTATGGTCATTGGTTTAGGCTGTGAAAAATTGCGTCCGGAACGTTTGATAAGTGAAGATAAAGATTCAGGAGATAGTATTACCTATATGCAGGACGAATCGTTTCATGGCTTTAACGAGATGGTTGAAGGTATTTTGAAAACTGCCAAAGTTCATCTAGAAAAATTAAACAAACGTCAAAGAGAAACATGTCCAGCATCAGATTTGGTAGTAGGTATGCAATGTGGAGGGAGTGATGCTTTTTCAGGTTTGACTGCCAATCCTGCAGCAGGTTTTGCGGCCGACTTAATTGTAAGAGCTGGTGGAAGTGTCATGTTTTCTGAAGTTACAGAAGTAAGAGATGCCATTCATTTATTAGTTCCAAGAACTGCTAATCCAGTAGTTGCTAAAGCGCTTTTGCACGAGATGAAATGGTATGATGACTATTTATTTCTTGGTAGTGCAGACAGAAGTGCCAATACAACTCCAGGTAATAAACGAGGCGGCTTAAGTACTATAGTAGAAAAATCTTTAGGTTCGGTAGCTAAATCAGGTACAAGTCCAATAGTTGATGTACTAAGCCCCGGTGAGAAGATCAGAAAAAAGGGCTTAACTTTTGCAGCCACTCCTGCCAGTGATTTTGCCTGTGGAACTTTACAATTAGCAGCAGGGATGAATGTGCATTTATTCATGACAGGTCGTGGAACCCCATATGGATTAGCCATGGTGCCTGTAATTAAAGTTGGTTCTAATACTAAGTTAAGTAATCGATGGTTTGATTTAATAGATTTTGATGCTGGTAAAATAGCAACAGGAGAAAAAACAATTGAAGCAATGGGATGGGAATTGTTTCATATGATATTAGATGTGGCAAGTGGGAAAAAACAAGTAGCTTGTGATAAATTAGGGTTGCACAACGATTTAGTGTTGTTTAATCCTGGACCATTAACATAAAAAAATGATTAAGAATGGCTACAATTTAGTCTCATAAAAGAGTGATTGTACGGATGTTCCATTTGATAGTTAAAAAACAATAAATATAAACAGATGAAATTAAGTTTAGAAATTATAAAAAGTGCATTAGGCGATGGTTTATTATCTTTTCCAGTAACTGATCTGGATGAAAAAGGGCAATTTAATAGCGTTACATTTGCCGATAGATTAGAGTGGTTTATGAGTCATCAAGTGTCATCAATATTTGTAGCTGGTGGTACAGGTGAATTTTTCTCCTTGTCTAAGGATGAATATAAAAGTATAGTAAAAGTGACTTCAGAAACTGTAAAAGGTAGAGTGCCTACCATATCAAGTATTGGTCGAAGTATTCCTGAAGCTATAGAATTTGCAGCCATTGCAGAAAAGGCTGGCATCGATGCTCTGCTTTTAATGCCACCATACCTTACAGAATGTGCTAAAGAAGGTGTTTATGAGTATGCTAAAACCATTATGCAGAGCACAAATTTACCAGTCATTTATTATAATCGGGCCAATGGCATTCTTCCGGCGGAATATATTCAGAAGTTGGCTGATGCTTGCCCTAATTTTATAGCCCTAAAAGATGGAACGGGAAACATGGAAGCCTTAAATACAACGATTAAAACTGTTGGTAGCCGTTTAATTTATATTGGTGGTGTTCCTACGGCCGAAATTATTTCTGAGGCATATCTTTCAATTGGTGTGAATACATATTCATCAGCCGTATTCAATTTTGTTCCTGATATGGCTAATCATTTTTACAAATCTTTAAGAGCAGGCGATAAAGAAACTGTTAATTTAATTATTAGAGAGTTTTTTATTCCATTTGTTAAATTAAGAAGTAATTCACAAGGTTATGCTGTTAGTTTGATTAAAGCAGGAGCCAAATTAATAGGGAAAAGCGCAGGCGATGTTCGCGCGCCATTGCCAATACCAAATAATAATGAAGTAGAAGCGCTTAAAAAATTAATAGATAAAGCAGCGACCTTAATAAAATAGAATTTTATGAGTACAGAAAGTGTTTTTTACGGAATAAATGCCTTAACGAATGAAAAACTAGAAGGTGAATTTATAAATGCATCAAAAGAACAAGTAGATGAAGCTGTTAAAAAGGCTGTGCTAGCTTTTGGAAATTACAGGAAGAAGGAAAAGGATAGTATTGCTAATTTTCTAGATCAGATTGCAGAAGAAATTTTAAATCTAGGTGATTCACTTTTAGAAAGGTGTCATCTTGAAACGGCATTGCCACTAGGTAGACTTCAAGGTGAAAGAGGTAGAACCATGAACCAATTAAAATTATTTGCGACAGTTGTTCGCGAAGGTTCTTGGGTCGATGCAAGAATTGATACTGCTATTCCAGATCGAGCACCCATCCCAAAATCAGATATTCGACACATGCTTTTGCCTTTAGGTCCGGTTGCTATATTTGGAGCTAGTAATTTCCCGTTAGCTTTTTCTGTTGCTGGTGGAGATACGGCGTCGGCTTTAGCTGCTGGATGCCCGGTAGTTTTTAAAGGACATCCAGCACATCCTGGAACTTCAGAAATGGTAGCTAATGCTATAATAGTAGCAGCCAAAAAGACAGGGATGCCAGAAGGGACTTTTACTTTGCTTCATAGTAATTCGAACGAAGTAGGGGAAGTACTGGTTAAACATCCTGAAATTAAAGCAGTTGGTTTTACAGGATCATTTAGAGGCGGTAAGGCTTTATTCAATTATGCGAATAGTAGACCAGAGCCAATCCCTGTGTTTGCTGAAATGGGAAGTACAAACCCAGTTTTTATTTTACCCCGTGCTTTAAAGGAGAATTGGGAAAACATTGCTTCAGGAATGGCTGGGTCTATTACATTAGGTGTTGGACAATTTTGTACCAGCCCAGGATTATCTTTTATTCAGAAATCTGACAGTATAGATGCATTTTATAATAAATTGTCTGAAGGTATAAGGAATACACCATCTGCAACCATGCTAACCTCAAACATATTAAAGGCGTTTAACAATGGTGTTCAAAATACCTTAGCAATTGAACATGTTGAAGAATTAGCATCGGGCTTGGCTTCAGAGTCTACAAATGTGGCTGTTCCTAAAGTATTTAAAACGACCATAGAGAATTTTATTAAAAATGATTCTTTATCAGAAGAAAACTTTGGACCATCAAGTGTGTTGGTAGAAGCCACTTCAAAAAATGAAATTTTAGAAGCAGCTAGAAATCTAGAAGGCCATTTAACAGCAACCATTCATGGAACGGATCAAGATTTTGAGGACTATAAAGACCTTTTTGATATTTTAGAATTAAAAGTAGGTCGCATTGTAATTAATGGATATCCAACGGGTGTTGAGGTTTGCCATTCTATGGTGCACGGTGGACCGTATCCAGCAACTACAGCACCTCAATCTACTTCTGTGGGGACTAATGCGATAAAGCGTTTTGTGCGCCCTGTTTGTTTTCAAGATTATCCAGATGCCTTTTTACCCGATGCCCTTAAAGCCGATAATAAATTAAATATTTGGCGTTTGGTTAATGGAAATTTAGAAAAATAGGTTTATAATATTTTATATAGAATAGAGGCTGTCTAAAAAGTGTATTATATTTATTTTGTCAGTTTGGACATGTAAAGAAAATGTGGAGCATAAAACACAAATAAGGTAAAGCACGATAGTAATTTTGGGATTTTTAATTGTGGTGTCATGATATTAATATTGATTTTTTTATGCAAAAAAGGGTGTGTATTTTAAAAATACACACCCTTTTTAAAATGAATTGTTATTATTAATGAAATATTATTTCATTAATAATTTAACAGATTTTGCACCTTCAAATGTTTTAATAGTTGCTATATAAAGACCAGATTGAAAGCTAAAGTTAGTGTCTTCGTTTGTTTTAAATGATTTCACTAAAGCACCTGTAATACTGTAAATGTTGATTTCTGAAGTAGATTTAACATTAGAAACATAAATTCTATTTCCAATAGCTCTAACATCGGTAGAAACCGTAGAAGTATTTTTATCTAAACTTAAAGTTCCAAGATCTGGATTAACAAATAATGAATTTGGAACAGGTAATCCTGTTAAAATATAAGCCGCATTTCTCCAAATGGTTAATGCTTCAGAAGTAACATTTGTTCCATCTCCCAAAATTGTAGCACCATAGCTAAATGATAATGCAACAGCATCTACAGTAAGAACATCAGTTCCAGATGTACCAAGTCCAGTTCCAGAAGGAAGGAAATTAATTACCATAGAAGTAGCAGGATCTGTTGTGATAGAAGTTGTTGCCAAACTTCCGCCACCAACTGTGATATCCAAATTAATTACGGCATCAATTGCTTTTGTTCCACCAACACTACCATCATCATTAGCGGTAGCGGAAGCAAAAATTGGAACTGTATTGCCACCTGCGAAACTAATACCTCTAAACAATATATTTGATTGGTTTGTTGGATCTACGGTAACATCAACTTCAGTTTGCCCATTAGGAACAGAGGCATCTGCATCTGTAACAGCTCTTGTATTTCTAAACGCATACGATTTGTTGTAAATAATAGGAATTGTAACATCTTTAAGACCTAATTTCCCACCTGGTTTAAAAACAGCAGCTCCTGAACTAAAACTTTCTTGAGCAATAACTAAATCAAAGCCAGAAAGATCAGGAATTTGTGTTCCAGTTTGGTCAGATTCTATATATGTTACATTAAAGTTAGCATCACCTTGTAACATTCTTATAACTGGATCTGCACCTGGAGCTGAAGCGCCAGCACCTTGGCCAACACCTATTTGGTTTAAATAAAGTACATTTTTAGGTGTAGCAGCTACAGCAGTAACATATGTTACATCAATTGTAAAAGCATCATAAGTAATTACAATTTCTTTACCTGGAGCTGCAACTATTTTACCAGCAGCAACATAACCTTCTACAAAAGATACTTGATCACCTGTTAATTCTAAAGTTCCATTGTCAATGGTCATATAGCCTGTTCCAGCACGAGACGGTTGTTCGTCAATAGGGAAACCACCATTTACTTTTAAAACACCACCATTAAGGTTCAATATACCTACACCGGCGTATCCTCCTAAAATAATTCCGTTAAGTGTAGAAGTTACTGTGCCACCATTTATATTAAAAGTACAATCACCAGCATCACCTATTATCAATTGGTTTTTGGTGTTAACTAAACCTCCATTGACATTAACTATTTGGTGGTTTCCAGCACTAGTGCCAAAGCGACCTTGATTTCTAATATTAATGTCAGCGCCATCCTCTACATTTAATGTGCCACTTCCAAAAAAGTTACCACCACTAGACCAAATCCATAGTTTAGCAGCAACGGTTAAGTCTCCATCAGGGCTTATAGTTAAGTGACTAACAAAATCATCTGCATTACCAGCTGATGATAAAGATGCATTTAATATTGGATTGTTGGAAGAAGGGTCGATAATTACATCATCAGAAGCATCTGGTAAAACCGCGTCATTCCAGTTAGAAGCATCTAAAAAGTCAGTACTTGTTCCGCCTACCCAAATTTGTGCATTTATAGCTCCCACAGAGAAAACCAAAACACAAAGGGTTAAAAAGTTTTTTAGTAAAGTTGTTTTCATAATTTAGTAAAGTTGTTTTTAATTAGTTAATAAATGTAATTTTTACACTTTCTAAAAATACAAATGAATTTTACTTTTACCATCCTGTACTTACCTGTTATTTATTAGAATATGGATGAAATACGTTTTTAATAGATGTAAAGCTTATTGATTTTTTAATTTAAGAAATAATGAAGCAGGAATCTTAAAAACACTACCATGCCTAGTACCTTTTGGAAATTCAATTTTATCTGAGATATCTTCCCAAGTTTTTAAATCGTTGGATTGGATGGCCCCATATTTATGATCTCTATACTTATCAAAATACACAATCCATTGATTTTTAATATTTATAGCTGTTGGCCCTTCTGCCCAATAGTTTCCTGTAATGGGGTCGCTGGCGTTGGTGTATGGGCCAGTAAGATGGTCGCTATAAGCTATCTTTAAATTCTTCTGTACCGGATTTTTGGTTTCATCTTTTAAGAACATCACATATTTGTTGTCTTGCTTTTGAATGGTGGCATCAATCACATTAAATCCAGGGTCGTATAATAATTTGGTTTTGCTAAACGTTTTGAAATCTTTTGTAACCGTGTAATACATTCTATGGTTGTAACCACTATCTTCTGTAGATTGTGTTTCAGGAAAAGCGCCAATAATAGTAGATGCCCAATAAATTATATATTCTTTTGAAGTTTCATCAAAAGTTATTTCTGGAGCCCAGGTGTTTCGTGTGCCTTTTTCATGTTCCATAACAGGGATGAATTCTTGCTTAGACCAATTTATTAGGTCTTTTGAAGAAGCGTAACCAATACCTTTATCTGTCCAGCTCACTGTCCATACCATATGGTAAAAGCCATCGCCACCTTTAATAATACATGGGTCGCGCATTAATTTATCTTTACCAACTTCGGGCGTTAAAAAAGAGGTGTCGTTTTTAAGAGCTTTCCATTTGTAACCATCTTCACTAAAAGCTAAATGTAAACCGTCTTCACCGTTTCCTTTAAAATAAGAGAACATATAGATTTCCTTTTCAGGAATGAAATTATTTGCTATCAGCCAGTTTTCGCAAGCTTTTGGCCAATTAAGGTGGGTGCCGAATCTGCCCAAACCAAAACCATGTCCGCCATTTTCATAAATGTGTATTTCGGCAGGTACTTTATTTTCTTTTAAAGCTAGGTAATAGTTGATGCTATTTTCAACAGGTACAGCGCCATCATCGGTAGCGTGAATTAGAATGGTTGGAGGGGTATTTTTATTTACCTGTTTTTCGTTTGAATATTTTTCAATGAATGCTTCGGAAGGGTTTTTTCCTAAAAGACTCACTTTTGAACCGTTATGGGTAATGCCATCTTCCATAGAAACTACAGGATAAATCAACATGGAGAAATCGGGGCGCGCACTCGTTTCATCTGAAGCATAAACGGTATCATTATAATGCGTTGATATGGTTGAAGCGAGATGCCCACCTGCTGAAAAGCCTATAACACCAATTTTATTTGGGTCTAAATGCCATTCTTTGGCATTTCTTCTAAGTGTTCTAACAGCTTCTTGTGCATCTTGAAGTGGACCAATGGTTTTGTCTTCCATAATAATATCACTTGGCAACCTGTACTTCAAAACAAAAGCAGAAATACCTATAGAGTTTAACCATTCTGCAATTTTATCACCTTCTTTATCATGCGATAAAACCGAATAACCACCACCGGGACAAACAATTACTGCCGTATTTTTTAAATTGTTGTTATTTGCTAAAAAAACCTTAAGTGTAGGCTCTGTAACTTTTCTAATGGCATTTGGGTTTCCGTTGTTATCTAATCTAAATTCTTCTTTATAGGTTTCATTTTCAATAGCACCAGGAACTTTTTTCCAAAGTTTAAGTTCTTTGTTTTGGGAAAATGCGTTGTTTACTAATCCCAAAACCATCAATCCTATAATTAAAACTTTACTTGTTTTTTTCATCTTGTTTTTCATAAAATTCAATTTCTACAATGCGCAATTGCCCTTTGGCATTGGCGGCATTTTTGTCTTTATATAAGTCTAATTCTTTTGTTGGGTCTACTTCTACAATTTTATCGAAGGCGTCCTTTTCGGTATTATCGCCAATTAGCTCCATGGTAATTTGTTTTGCTAAAACGGGTTTTAAAGGTATGGTAATGTATCCTAAACTCTGCAACGTATTTCCTTTATAAACTTCTTCACCATCGGCTAAAATACGAATAGGATAGCTTTTAGTGCGCCACCCGGTAAGTTTAACCACACATTCGGTTACTACCGATGGTTTCGTTAAAGCATAGGTTATTTGTCCTGTGCTTATTCGGCCATCATTGGTCCATTCGGTTAGTTCATTGTCGTCATAACTATTATAAACAGCATCGTTATTAGATTTTGCAGTAGCATGACTTATAAAAACAGGATGTCTTTTTATGGTGTAAGAAGGTTTTTCTGGAGTTGGTCCGCGTTCTAAATTTGAGGGTAAATTGTGGTTTGGTAACTGCGTTGAAAGTCCATTTTTAGTAATAGAAGGCTGTGTTTCTAAAGTGATTTTTGCAGATTTTAAATGATTTGATTTAGCTGAAATACTAATTTCCCCTGCCTTTAAACCCGACTGAATCATGATTCTGTTCACGCCATTTTCAACCGGAAGTTTTTTAGAACCGATATAATTATCTGGACCTTGAGCAATACCTCCTAACCAAGTTGCATGTCCGTTTAAAGAAAATTCAATGAGGCTATTATCAATAGGGCATCTATTGCCATTTTTATCAACCACTTCAACATCAACCAACGCCACATCAGCACCATTGGCTAAAAACCCTGTTGGGCTAGTATGCTGGGTAAGTTTAATGGCATACGGAGAGCCTGCTGTTGTTTTTGTGGCTTCACTAACTATTTTTCCGTTGGCATCATAACTTATTGCTTTTATAGTTCCAGCTTCCCATGTAATGTTTTCAAAAGTGAATAAAAACTGTTTGCTTTGTTTGCCAAATCCTTTAGATGTTCCATTTACAAAAAGCTCCACTTTATCGCCAGAAGATACCACGTACATGTTTTTAGTTATTGCATCGGTATAATTCCAATGTCCTAAAATATGGCTTCGGTAATTTTCAATATCTACCCAGCCATCCCACATTACTTGATGCGCATAAAAGCCGTCTTTTGGAATACGCATGGGGTCTACTTCACCACTTGTTCTATAATTTGATTCGCCTCTGTGATGCGTATTGGTATCTGAAAACACAATGTTTACACCGCCAGAACTCACTCGATGTCCAGTCCCTGGGCGTTCCACATAATAATCGTACCAACGGGTTATATTTTCAATAGCATGGGCATCTTGGTTATGATTATAATCTGAAGCATCATTACCACGGTACAATGGGCCTTCACCTTCTTTATGATAAGGCGGTGAAAACTCATCCCAATATTTACGTAAGCCTTCATCTCTAGAATACTCGGTTGCCCAAAGGGGTTTTCTGGCACTTTTGTTAATGTATAGCATTTCGCCACCATATTCTGCTTCTTGACTATCTAGCATTTCACGCGAGCCAATAGCTCGTCCGCCAAATGGGTCGTAGGTGTTTCTTAGGCTTTTCATTTCGTGCATGTGGGCTTCACTGATGACTTCATTACCACATTCATAGAAAATAATACTTGGGTTGTTTCGGTTGTAAATAATAGCATCACGCATTAGTGCTACACGTTGCATCCAGTTAAATCCTTGTGAATCTTTTTCGGCATCTCCGGCGGGCATTGCTTGCATAAGTCCAACACGGTCACAAGATTCTATATCTTGCTTCCAAGGCGTTACATGCATCCAGCGCACCAAGTTGCCGTTGCTTTCAACCATTAATTTATTGCTAAAATCACTTAACCAAGGTGGCACCGACATGCCTATGGCGGGCCATTCGTTACTGGTGCGTTGTGCGTAGCCTTTTATTTGGATAACGCGGTCGTTCAGTACCACTTCACCATTTCTAAATGCTGTTTTACGGAAACCTGTTTTGGTGCTAACTTCATCTACAATCTTTCCTTCAACCTTTAAAATGGATTTTACAGTATATAAATAGCCGTAACCCCAACTCCAAAAGTTCAAATTATTAACTAGAGCATTTGCTTTTAATAGTTTGGTTTCTCCAGAAGAAATAGTTGTTTTATTTCCAGAAAACGAGGCTATTTTGATGTTGTTTATATCATATACTTCAATTTCTAATTCAACTGTTTTAGAAGTATTGAATTCATTTTTTACCTGGGTTTCAATGTTTACTGATGCCGTTTTGTGTTCAATATCAATATCTTTTGCATACACATAAACGCCAGTGGTTTTTAGGTTGGAGTACAGGGGTAAGGTTTGGTAGAGTTTATCGGTAATATGCAGATAAACGTTTTTTGGTATACCACCATAATTAGCGTTGAAATTGTTATTGTTCCAGCGGTAGGAAGCACCTGTTGCAACCTCTTTATATTTCCAGTCGTTATCTATGCGAAGCGCGATAACATTTTCAAATGGAAAAGGTTTTACCAAATTGGAAATATCTAAACCAAATGCCATAACACCGTTTTCATGCAGGCCAACTTCTTGTCCGTTCACATAAATAATACCACCTTGACGAATACCTTCAAACTCAATAAAAACTTTTTTGTTTGAAATACCTTCTGGTAGTTTGAATGTTTTTCGGTACCAAACAATGCCCGTAGTTAGGTGTTCAATATCTTTTAAAAACGCTTCATTTTGATTGTAAGCAAAGGGAAGTGTTACTTGCTTCCAAGTTTCATCATTAAAATTCATGGTTTTTGCATTTTGCAAATCCCCCGTTTTTAATTTCCAATCTGAATTGAAATTGTATTTAGTTCTTATGAAATCTTGTGAGAATGATTGGTTTATATTAAAAGAAAACAGAAATAGCAGCATGGTTGTTTTTAGTATGTTGCATGTTTTTATCATAATTAATCTTTTAAAGTGTTTATTTTAGTTTCGGGCATTAATTTATAAGGGATTGAACTGTTGCTAGTTGTGTTGAGCACATAATAGTCTAACAGCACGCTAGGGTCTACCATATAAATTTTAAGTACTTGTTTCCCTTCCTCATGTATAGGAACTTGTATTTGTATCTTGGCCTTATTGCTAAGTACATTTTGTTTCCAGGTGTTACTTCTGCCTTCAGTTTTAAAATTAATAATTTGAATAGGTTCGTCATTCCATTGAACGGCTACGCGAAGTTCACCATCTGTAGTTGTTGGGTGTGTTGGTATGGCAACAAGTGTAAGTTGTGCATTGTTTGTAATAGTTTCCGTGAAAATTTCATAATATAGTGCAGGTGCATTTTTATGATTTATTACTGGTTTGGCATGTAACGGAAATGCTTGCATAACCGATTTTGAATGTCCCAAACCGTCTAGCTTTTCCCAATTTAAATCGTCCTTATTTTCGATTTTAGAAAAATGATTTGCATAAATAACAGCCATTCCGTTTTTTTCAATGAAGCTATTTTCAGTAATATTTTTATAACTATTTGAAATATTTATTTGAATGTTTTTAACTTCAGAATTTAATTGAATTTTTATGCTTTCAGAATTTGGTTCACCTGAAGCTTTCCACGCACTCCAATCCATAGAAACATAAATTCTGTCTTCCAATAGTGATTTTGAAATATCAAAAACGCCAGAGGTTTTAGTCACTTTTATCCAAATAGGAAGCTTACTGATTTGCCAATTTGCAGCATTCGAATTTTTTAAAAAGAGGTCTATAAAATAAGGGGATGTATCTCCAACATAAAAAGTTGGTAAACGAAATGTTCCATTTGATGTGGTCAATGTATCTTCAACTGAAATTCCAATGATGTCTTTTGATGCGCTTTCTTCTAATGCTATGGAAGGATTATCGTAAACAGGAAGTTTTCGGGGTTTCATATCCATAATACCCTGCCATTTTCCGTTAGATAATTGATTGTAATTTTCTGTTAAAGACATTATATTTTCATATGCTTTGTTAGATAATTCTTTATATGTCGATGCGCTTAAACGGCCTTGTTTTGCATAACTTAAAGCTTTATCTCTATATAGGAATTTTTTGTTCATTGCAGAAGAAGCTTCAACAGGATAACTCACCAATTGTGTAAACGTGCTTTTTAAATGTTCTGGCAATTGTGTGTCTATAGTTTTAACTTGGTTTTCAATGGTGTTGAAAGCGTCTATACGTTGCTGGATTTCATCACCATTCCCAAACGGGTTATATGCTGTGTTAAATATTTGGGTTGTGGGTTCCGTTTGGCTCCAACCCATAAATTCAGGTTTACGTTCAAAAGCCAATTGAAAATAAACATCTTTAATTTTGGTTATGTTTTCAGCAAATTCATCACCAAAAATATCGCCATAAAACTGGTGTTGATGTTGTATGATGTATTCTGGATTTTGAAACGCTTCAGTATCATAGGCCATATCCAAAAACAATTGGGTGTTATATTCTGCAGGTTTGATGTCGCCTACATTTACAATCCAAATTTTTCGGTTATTTAGGTTGTAAGCTTTCATCATTTCTTCTTGTATCAAAAATGGGTTAGTGCTATCTAGCCACAAATAATCATGTGGTCTTCCCCAATACGATATGTGGTAATAAACGCCAGCACCTCCAGCACGTTTTTGCTCTTCGGTGTTGCTTAAAGCTCGAATATATCCATAGTTATCATCCGTCCAAACAAGGGTAATGTCTTCAGGGACTTTAAGTCCGTTTTTGTATAAATCTAAAACCTCTTTATAGACGGTAAATGCTTGCGGAATTTTTTCAACCTTTTTATTTATATATGTTTTTAAAAGCTGTCGTTGGTCGGTAATAACTTCATCTAAAACAGCCACGGCTTCGTTGTTGTTTTTTACGCCTTCCATACCGCTGTCGTGCACACCGCGCATGCCAATGGTGTAAATGGCATCAATATTCTTTGATTCCTTTACACGGGTTTCCCAATAATTGTAAACGTTGTCTTTATTAGTTTTATAATTAAAACTTCCAAATTTATTTTTATCCCATTCATCTACATTATTTCGCAACATAGGTTCAGCGTGTGATGAACCAATTACGATATTGTATAAGCTTGCCATTTTAGCGTTGCCAGGATAATGAAAAAAAGCTTTAGTGCTTGGGTGCATTGCGGGCCAAATGGTATTGGCGTTTAAGCGCAATAATAATTCGAAAATTTTTGAATATGTTTTGGGACCAATATCGCCTGTTTCGGGTTCAAGGGTTTTGGCTGCCCAGGGTTGCAAGCCCCAATCTTCATCATTTAAAAAAATACCACGATACGCCACCGAAGGCGCATTGCTGTAATAGTCGGTTTGGTTTAAAATGAGTTTCTTACTTTGTTTAACAGGAACATCTGCCCACCAATACCAAGGTGATACTCCTATTTTTTTTGAAATTGAAAACACGCCATAAGCAGTGCCTCTTGGATTGGTTCCAGCTATAATAAAAGCTTTTTTTATCTTTTTATTTGGATTTAAAACGGTTTTAAAGAGATAGCTTTCCCATTGGTTCTCAAATCCTGTTTTTATGTTTTTTTTGTTTATAAATGAAGCAATAAGTTTGGAATTAATAGTTCCAATGACAATAACGTTGCCTTTAGCTTGGTTTATATTTGTAATAACTTCAGGCTTGTAATTGGTAACCTTAAAAATATCTTCTGCTAACAAATGAGCAGTAATAGAATCTAGCTTACTTTTATTTTTATTGTATAAAATGATTGCCTGATTTTGAGATGTGAAAATCTCAAAATCAGGCAATTTGTTTGTGTTAGTATTTTCTGTAGATGCATTTTTCGCTGTTATTGTATATCCGAAAAATAGCGAACAGATAAAAACTAAATAGTTCATAATTTATTGTAATCTATAAATTTCAGCACCCGCCAATAAAAAACACCCTAACCCATAATCTTCAAAATCTGGAATTTTATCATACGATAATGGTTGCCCATCTTTAGGTTCTTTTCCTGTTGATTGTAAAAAGCCTAAAAAACCGTTAGTGTGCAGTGCTTCTTTAGTTATGGCATTCCATGCTTTTTCAATTACAGGTAAATATTTTACTTTATCTAAAATACCATTGTTAACACCATAAGCCATACCGTAAACAAATAATGCAGTACCAGAGGTTTCCTTGCCACCAAAATGTTTTGGGTCGTGTAAGCTTACGTTCCAAAAACCATCTTTTCGCTGGATAGGTACTAATGCTTCTGCCATCGATTTTAAATCGATCATATATTGCTCCCTGTGAGGAGCATCTTCAGGAATTATGGATAAGGTTTTTGCTAATGCCGCAATAACCCAACCATTGCCACGGCTCCAGTATGAATCTTCGCCATTAGGTTCTGTATAAGGCGGATCGAAATCTGCATCGCGCCACCAAAGTCCGTCTTTTGGGTTATATAGTCCATTATCACCATGTTTGTCTCTAGTGTACATATACATGTCGTACATTTTTTCATAATAACGATTATCGTTTTCCAGAACACCTAATTTTGCAAAAACAGGCATGCCCATTTGTATGGCATCTATCCACGACCAATCATCTAACTGAGGCGTGTTAAGTAGCATATTTATACAAGCTTTTGTGTTTTTTAACTTTTTAGCGTCTGGTTCTAAATTGTACAAATCAATATAGGTTTGTGCCGCACAATAATCGTCTGCATTACGGTTTGCGTTACCGTTTCTAAAGCCCCAATTGTGGAATTCAGACCAGTCATAAGCATATTTGTAATATGCCTCTTTTGGGTATATTTCATGCAATGCCATCAACCCTTCATAATATACGCCACGGGTCCAAATATTACTTGGGCGTTCTTTGTTGGTTACTATGGTTTTGCCCACATCTGGCCATTTTTCCATGAAGTATTTGTTGGCTAATTCCATTTGAGCCAATACCTCTTTTTTATTAAAAGGTTGTTGTGCGAACAAAATTTGTCCGACTAAAAAGCTTAAGCTTATAAATAAGAGTGTTTTTTTCATTTTATAATGTTTTAATTTTATTCAGTTTCTCTTAAAGGTGTTATTGAAATGGGACCTAATAAACCAGAAGGCATAGGCTGCCATTTGGTAGCATCAAATTTTTTATAATCTTTATCTACCATATTTATTTCGTAGAAAATTTTCCATTCTTCACCTCTCATTTCTTTGGCGCGAACTCTATTGGCGGCAAGATTGGTAACTTGTACTTTTAATTTGTTTTTTCCTTTTTTAAGTTGCCCTAAATTGATGCTGAAAGGTACAGACCAAAGGTCTCCAATATAATTACCGTTAAGCCAAACCTTGGCACTTTCCCTAACATCACCTAGGTTTAATTTCCAATTGTCGGCATCAACATTTGGTGCGTTAAATTCCAAGGTGTAAAGTGCGGTTCCGGAGAAAGATTCGGCTTGTGGGCTTAAGGTTGTCCAAGATTTTAAAGTGTTTATGTTTGCCGATGGAGGTAATTCTGGACCACCTTTTATAAAGTTAATTTGCCAGTTGCCTTTTAGTTCTATGGGGTTTCCGTTGACTTTAAAGTAATTCCAATTTTGATAAGATTTTGTGTTTTCAGTTTTAAGAATGTACGATTGTCCAGGTTCTATACGAAGCTTTACTAAGGTTGCATTGGTTTCTTTTTTTACAATGGCATTGCCATATTTTTTGGTTAAAGGATCTAAAATGATGACCTCTTTGTTTTTTATTGCCAGCGGAATATAATCATCGATTGTTTTAGAAGTATGGTTGACTACATAGTATATTTTTTCGCCATCAACATCTCTTTTAATAAATTTCAACCCTGTTTTAACTAAAGTTTCTGGGTAAACCTTCGCCGTTTCTAAATCTTTAAACACGTTTGAAGTTAGGTTTAAAATGCTGCTGTTTTTTGAAATCAATTGTGATAATTTTGAGTTTTGTGCTTCGTAATTATGAAATCCAGGAACGGAATTTGGCAAACCTTCAAAAATAATAGATGCTCCTGCATTTTTTAAGGCAATCAATTTTTCTAAAGTTGCCATCGGCATTTTTTCGCAATGTGGAATGACCAGCGATTTATAATTACCTCCTGGAAGTACAATAAGTCCGTCTTTAAAAGTAGCTTGTGCGATAAAACTATCTGAAATAAAATCGACACCATAGCCGTTTTCCATTAATTTCTTTGTTGTCTTGTAAAATGGAGTATCGTGCAACCACTCATCTAATGAATGGATTTTAAATTGGAAAAATAAATTACCTCCTAAATTTTTGCCCCATGTATCATAAATGGGCCAATAGAGTAAAGTTTCATTGTCTGGCTTTCCTGATTGAAGCATCGATTGGCAATTTGCTATATAAGAAAATAAAGAAGGCACATCTTCCCAAATGGTATTGGTTGCGTTAAAGTTAACCGACGCGTAGAATTTCCACCCTGGCCAAGCGGCTTCTTTTGGCGAGTAGGTAGAACCGTGTAAAAACACATGGTTGATGCCGTTTAAAAGTAAATCTTCAACTTCGGGCTTACATTGGGATAAGGCTGTTTTAAAGTGGTCGCGCAACCATGTAAAGGTTTCAGAAGAGGTTAGAGGTTTGCCTGAAATATGTGCCGCCGATGATGAAAATTTCAACATAACTGGGTCGGCATCGCCTTCTCTTATATCTTCTTGTTCACGTCTAAACCCTGGGATGTCATAGGGCATTGAACCAAATGTTTCACATTCTGGAATATCGGCAGAGGTATATAAGTCTATTAAATTTCCGGGCGACCCATGAGCTTGTAATTTTGTTTTAAAATTTTTAAAATGCGCCCAATTAGTCCAAGGTATATCAAACTTATTTAACAGTAAATCTGATATGGTTTCTCTGTAGTCACTTTTTATTCTATTACCAATTTCGGTATCTTCATTACTTAATAATTGAGGTAAAAAGGGTTTTAAATCGTAACCTCTGCGTGTTTCAAATTCTCCAAAAAACATAGGGGTAAAGTCGGTTCCATATACTTCGTAACTATCATTAAAAATAGCGCGCAATTTACCATGGAACTCTTTAAGTGCTTTATTGAAAGGTTCGGTATAAGTGAATAATGCTTCAGATGAATAGTGGTCTAAGGTATAGCCACTTCCACCAGGCGCAGCACGTTTAACCTGTTGCCCAGTTTTACCTGCAAAAACCGTATAAATGGTGTAATTGCTGTTGGTTGCTTTCCATTCTAAATGGTTTCCTTTTAAATTTGATGTTAAATCTATGTAAGTTGAGTCGTTGCCGTAGGCTAAAACATTTATTAGTTGAGCGATGTCTTTGTTTTTGTCGTTTTTCGCAACAATATCTTTGTTAAATGTTTCTCCTTTTTTTAGTTCATAGGTATCTACCAATAATTTTGTTGCAGCATAGTTAGCAGTAACTTGAGGGCCACCATAAGGCCAACCGGTACCTAAAACCATATCAACTTGCATGTCCAAACTATCTGCTATTTTAATAGTATAGCCTAACATGTCTATCCATTTAGGCGATAAATAATCAATAAAGTTGTCTTCTTGTCCTTTTACTCCATAAATGGGGGTTATTTCTACACCACCAATACCAGCTTTATGAAAGTCAATTAAACTCGATTTAATATTGGGTTTGTCTACAGCGCTACCCATCCACCACCAACGTGTCCAAGGCTTGGTTACATTGTTTTGCTCTGGCCAAGGCGACGGTTTGTCTTGGTCATTCACTTTGCAGGTGAATAAAGTTATAAAGGCTAAAAACAGGAGTACATGATTAGGCTTGATTTTCATTTATTTAATGCTTTAATATGTATTGATTTCTAAAAATAAACTTTTCTAATTGAATATAAATATGGGTTGTTCTGAAACTTATAAGGTAGGTTTTTCAATTTCAACAGCATAAATTTGAGTGGTTCCTTCAAAATTGGCTCTAAAAATAATTTGTTTTCCATTAGGTGAAAAATGCACATTAGGTTCTAAATTGTAATCATGATTTTTCATGTTCACCAATTTTTTTGAAACTAAACTATCTCCTTTTGGGGTAAAATGGTAAATCCACATGCCATCTTTAGCATGTGCCACTTGACCTTCATCGCCACCATCGCCTGCAAAGGTTTTTAAATCGGGTGATATGTTAAAGTGAATAGACCATTCGTCTCTTTTTAATGCATATCTGGTTTCTTCACCCGAGTCTAAATGTTTTCCTGCTAAATAAAAGGTTTCGCCTCTAGGAATTTGAAGATCGAACCAAATGGTTTTTCCGTTAGGACTAAAAAACTCATGACCCGCAATTTCTCTGTAAACTGTTCTTTTGTGAATTAATTCGGTTTTTTTGGTTTTTAAATTGATATTCCAAATTCTATCAACTTTATGCCATGGTCCTTCGTGGCAATACATTAATAAATCGGGATCTGTTGGAGAAAATTGAATGTGGTTTAACCAAGCGTTTTCAGAATATATATTGTTGAATTCTTTGGTGTTTACATGGATGGTAAAGAGGCTTCTTTCAAGTTTAGCTTCGTAAATCTTATCAAAATAATCCGATTTTTTAGGATTCTTTTTGAAGATATCATTCTCTTCCTTAGTTATTAAAGCGCCACCTAATAAAGTTTCATTGGCATTTAAACTGGTGATTGATCCTATAATATCATCATTAAATTTGTAAATGAATTCAGTTTCATGAGTATCAACATGGGTTGCAAAAATACTATCTTTTACCATGTAAAATACTTTTCTTGTTTTTGTGCCAACAATTTCGCCTCTTTTATTGCCTTTTTGTGTTGTAATTTGGTCAATAGCTTTGGTTTCTAAATTGATAGAAAAGAATTGGTTACCGGTTTCTGTGCTCCCAGAGAAAATCATTAAATCGCTTTTTCCGTCTTTTGATTTTAAAAAAGGATTGTTATGAAAGTAAAAACTACGGTTATCACCAGTTCTGGTTACCAATTTTTCAATTTTATGCCCAGTAGTAGAATCTATCCAAACATTAACTAGTGAACTAGCTTTGCTTGTTTCCATAACTGGAATTTCCATTTTAGTTGTTTTGGTGTCTGTAACAACATCCGATTTTGATAGTTTTCCTTTACAAGAGAAACTTATTGAAATTAATAATAAAAGGAGCGTTTTAATAAGTTTCATCTTTTAATGTATTAAGTTTTTTTGTATGGATAACAGGTAACATTTTAATTTTAGTAAAAATATAATTTGCGGGAATTAATTCTATCCTGTGGCATCCTGTAAATTTATTTGTCTTTATTTATATATGTTAACCCGTTGGGTCTAATCATTCTAAAAAGTCAATTATGTACTATTAGTCACATTGAGCTTGTCGAAATGTTTCTTTTTATAAAGTCTTCGACAAGCTCAGACTGACATTTAGGTTGTAGTTGGCTTATGTTATTTAATTTTTGGTAACTCACTAAAATTAATAACATGTTCATGAATGTGTTTTTGATTGCTAATGGAATCGACCGTCACATTGTTTAAGAAAATATTTTTTATAGGAAGTTCTTCTTGACCTAAAATGCGTGATAAAAATTCTGTTTTAGTGGCCGATACATTAGTAAGATGCACATCATGTATGGGCGTTAACCTTCTTTCAATAGTTGGTACTAAATCGCGCCATTGGTAAAGCACATCGGTTTCAATGCCAAGTATACCGTTTTGTATGGCTCCTGCTTTTATATTATCAACATAGATGTTTTTTACATAACCACCGCGCCGTTCGTTGGTTTTTATAAATACCAAATGAAACATTTTAGCACCATCAACTACATTACAGTTTTCAACAAATACGTTTTCAATACCACCAGATAGTTCACTACCAATTGCCAATAATTGGTGGCCATTTATCATGGTGCAATTTCGCATCACAATGTTTTTTGAGGGCGTGTTTAATCGCCAAGCATCCTGGTTTCTTCCGGATTTTACAGCAATAGCATCGTCACCTTGGTCGAAAATGCAATCTTCTATCAAAATGTTTTGACTCATTTCCGGGTCTACACCATCATTGTTATGGCCGTGTGCTTTTACTTTAATATTACGAATAACCACGTTTTTTGAAAGGTAAGGGTGAATGGTCCAAAACGGGCTATTTTCAATTGAAACACCTTCTAGTAAAATGTTTTCGCTACGGTTAAACTGAATAAAGTGTGGACGAAAATTTGCAGTGTCGTTTACCATTTGACGTTCTTCAACAGGTTTGTTGTAAGATGCTAAATTGTAAAGTCTTTTCAAACTATTCATATGTGGTTTTGGGCGTGCAAACCACACTTTCCATACATCCATTTTGGCTTTTAGTTTCCCTTGACCAGTAATGGCAATGTTTTTACATTGGTAAGCATAAATAAGGGGCGAATAGTTATAGCACTCCATACCCTCCCAGCTTGTATGAACTGCTGGTAGATAATCTTCAGGCTTTTCAGAAAAAAGCAACACCGCATCTTTTTTTAAATGCAGATTAACATGGCTTTTTAAATGAATTTTTTTAGTAAGCCATTCGCCTTCAGGAATTATTACAATGCCGCCGCCAATGCTATTAGCTTTGTCTATGGCTTGTTGAATAGCTTTACTAGTAGCTTCTTTATCGCCTTTTACAGCACCAAAATCGGTAATTAAAAATTGCTTGCAGTTACTAAAATCAGGTATTTTAATAGTGGGCATTTCGAAAGGTGCTTCAACTTGTATTTCGATTATTTTAATATGAGCATCTTCTTTTTTGCATGAAAATATTATGGAGATTAAGATAAGTAGTAGTGTTTTAGTTGTTTTCATAAATCCTTTAGTTAATGCTTTTTAGGATTTAGTAAAAATAGAACCTAACCTAATAAATGCTATCCTGTGGCATCCTGTTTTAATATTTGAATTTTATTGATTGAGATATCTTTAAATATAATTTATCAAATCTATAAATATGACAACAAAATAATTATTATTTTATAAAAAAGACAATTTATTAACATTTTTTTAAAAAAAATCTTACAATTTTATTAATATTTTGTTAAACTAACATATTGATTAACAAATAATTAGTTTTTTAATTCTGTGTTTTTGTTGTAACAAACTGAAAACTAGGCGATAAAGGCAGGTAAGTACAGGATAGTTTGGTCAAAAATTAATTAGTAATTTGGTTAGTTATATTAAGCTATAAAAATACCAATTAAACCGCTTATGAAATCATATTTTTTTCTCCGTTCTATTTTTTAATTTTTTGAGGTTCGATAGCCTTGAAAGATATTCTTTAAGAAATAATGTATACTTTTTATTGCTTAGCAATTGTTTATAATAACCGTTTATTGTGGATAATAGTTGATAATAATTAAGCCATTCATTTCTAAAACAGTTGAAACTACACAACCAACAAACTATTTATTAACTAACAAACTAAATTATTTATGAAACAATCATTTTTAAAGTATTTGATTTGCCTTTCTTTAGTTTTTTCTGGGTTTACAGTATCTGCCCAAGTAAAAACTATTAACGGACAAGTAACGGATGCCAGTGGCATTCCACTTCCTGGAGTAAATGTGATTATTAAAAATTCTACTACAGGAGCGCAAACAGATTTTGATGGTAATTTTACATTGCAATCTAAACCAGGAGATGTTTTAGTGATTTCATTTCTAGGAATGAAAACAACTGAAATTAAAGTGGATTCAAAATCCAGTTACAGTATAGCATTAGAGGAAGATGCGTCTCAATTAGACGAAGTTGTAGTAGTTGGGTACGGCGTTCAAAAGAAAAGGGACGTTACAGGAGCGCTTGTTAGTGTAAACTCTGAAGATATCGCATCTCGTCCTGTAAATAACGCTGTTGAAGCTATGCAGGGTAAAGCTGCTGGTATCGACATTTCTTCAAATGAGAGACCAGGTCAAGTAGGAACCATAAGAATTCGTGGTAATCGTTCTATCACTGGATCAAACAGCCCGCTTTATGTTGTTGATGGTATCCCTTTAAATTCTGGAGGTATTGATTTTATAAATCCAGTAGATATCGAATCTATAGACGTATTAAAAGATGCTTCTGCAACCGCCATTTTTGGATCGCGTGGAGCTAATGGGGTTATTATTGTAACAACTAAAAAAGGTAAAAGCGGGAAGTTCACCCTAAATTTCGACACTGCTGTTACAACAGAACGAATTTTTGAAAGAGCGCCAATAATGAGTGCTGGCGACTATATTGAGTTACGTCGTTGGGCGAAACATTACGAAACCCCAACAGTTTTCCCAAAAGGAAATGCACCAACCATTGCTAATGACCGTATTATATTTTTTGATACTGGTGATCCTACTGCGTGGGCAAACATCGAGAAAGGATGGGCTGGTGGCACTTGGGACGGTTCTAAATTAACTACAACCGATTGGGCTAAATTTGTAACCCAAACTGGCATTACCAGACAGCAAACATTAAGTGTTAGTGGTGGTACTGAAAAAATGAAAGCCTATGGGTCTTTTGGATACATTAATAACACAGGTACTTTAAAAGGACAAGGCTTCAAACGTTATACAGGTATTGCTAATGTTGATATTACACCGACCGATTGGTTTTCAATGGGGGTTAATCTTAATGTTAGTTATGGGGAAACTGAATTTGGTCAATCAACCGTAGGTAGATCGGCTGTAGCAACATCTGCGGGTATTTATAATACTGCAAGACAAAATCTTCCTTATGCTTTTCCTTTAGATGCTAATGGTAATAGAATTCAAAACCCAGGTGCAGATTCTACTATTAGAAATGTTTTAGACGAGCATAAATTATCACAAGATCAACGTTTAACCATACGTGCTTTTGGTAGTTTTTATGCGCAATTAGATTTTGGTGGACTTATTCCTGCATTATCAGGTTTAAAATACCGTGTGAATTTTGGTCCAGATTTAACATCATACCGTAATGGTGTGTTTTTAGATGGTCAATCTTCAGCACGTTCAGGCACCAGTTTTGCTTCGTTAAATAAAGAACAATTAGTTTCATATACTTTAGATAATTTACTGCTTTATAACAAAACATTCGGCAAACACGATTTTGGGTTAACGCTATTACAAAGTAAAACGCAATACGCAGAAGAGTCAAGTGCCATGTCTTCGCAAAATGTACCAGTATCGAAATTCAAATGGAATGCCTTAATTCCTGCAAATGGTCCATTACTAAACCATTCATCAAATTTTTTAGAAACTGGGTTATTCTCATACATGGGTAGAATTAACTATGGCTTTGATGATAAGTACCTTCTAACAGCATCTATTCGTTATGATGCTGCTTCACAATTAGCAGAAGGGAATAAAGGTGATTATTTTCCTAGTGCATCTATTGGCTGGCGTTTAGACAAAGAAAACTTTTTACAAGGTGTTTCTTGGTTAAATCAATTAAAACTAAGAGCTGGTTATGGTGTGGTTGGTAATGCTGCTGTAGATGCTTATGAAACGCAGCCAGCACTAACACAAGTATTATACTCAACATTTTCTGGTGTTAATAACAATGCAAAGCTAGGTAATGTTGAATTAGGTTGGGAAAGAACAACACAATATAACTACGGTATCGATTTTGGTGTCTTTAAAAACAGAGTTTCTGGAAGTTTAGAATATTACACCAGCCAAACCAATGATTTACTTTTAGCAAGAGCAATTCCAAGTGTAAGTGGTTTTACAAATACTACTGCTAATATTGGACAAACTGAAGGTGAAGGTATTGAACTTACCTTAAATACTGTGAATGTAAGAACTGAAAATTTTGAGTGGAGTTCTAACTTAAGTGCTTCATGGCAACAAAACGCTATTACAGAATTACAAAATGGTGCGTTTGATGATATTGTTAATAACCGTTTTATAGGCCAGCCTCAAGGTGTAATTTATGGCTTTGAATCGAATGGTATTTGGAGACCTGAGGATGCTGTGGAAATGCAAAAATTTAATGATGCCGCTGGTAGAACTGTTTTTACATTTGGTAATGCAAGACCTGTTGACCAAAACGGCGATTACTTAATTGATGCTAATAACGATCGTGTTATTATTGGAAGTACAGAGCCTAAATATATTCTTGGTTTAACAAACACCTTTAATTATAAAAATCTTGAATTATCTGTTTTTGTGTATGGTCGTATGGGGTATATATACAATGCTGGGGGTGAAAACTTAAGTGGAAAAACTAGCCAAAGACAACTTGACTATTATACAGATGATAATACGGATGCTGAATATCAAAAACCTATTTTCTCTGCAGGTACCGGAGATGTTTACAACGGTACTTTAGGCTACAAAAACGGCTCTTTCTTAAAAATACGTAATATATCTTTAGGATATAACTTTGATGAAAGTACTTTAGAAAGAATAGGTCTTTCCAGATTAAGATTTTATTTACAAGCAACAAATCCAGGGATGATTTTTTCTAAAGTAGATTTTATAGATTTAGACACGGGAACTAGTTTTTCTAACAGAGGATTTACTTTTGGTTTAAATGTTCAATTCTAAGAAAAATTTTTAAAAAAACAAATCATGAAAAAATATAAATCATTATATATAAATTTAATGCTAGTCGCTTCTTTAGCACTTAGCACATCATGCGATCAAGATTTTCTTGAAGAAAATTACGATAATGCATACAGTAAATCTTATTTAAATACTGAACAAGGCATACTAGACTTATCTGTTGGCACTTACTACCAAGTTTTTGCTTTAGATATGAATAGAGAAGTTCCATTAACTGCAAATGAATCTGGAACAGATGAATTTCGTCTTGGAGGTGACCCTTCAAATAGATTATGGAATTCTTACGAAGCTGGTTTTGGATCGTTTGTAACCGTATCAAACTCAAATACCGTAGCTGCGGAAACAAATTGGAACAATTTATACATAGGTATTGGTAATGCTAATCAATTAATTCAGTCAGCTACTAACATAGTTTCAACTAATGATGCAATTAAAAAAGTAGCTTTAGGTGAAGGCTACTTTATGAGAGCCTATAATTATTTAAAATTGGTAAGACAGTATGGAGGCGTACCTTTAAAATTAACGGTTAGTAATACTGTTGAATTAGAATACACAAGAGCTACTCCTCAAGAAGTTTACACTCAAATTATTGATGACTTCAACCAAGCTTATAATTTATTAGCCAATACAGGTGGTCCTAATAAAATTACAAAAGATGCAGCTGCACATTATTTAGCAAAAGCCTATTTATCCAGAGCTAGTGAAATTAACGATTCCTGGAACTCTGCAACAAAAGCTGCAGATTTACAACAAGTAGTTACATTAGCAGATGATGTTATATCTCGCCATCCTTTAGCGCCAAACTTTGTTAATTTATGGGATTTTAAAGCAGCAAACGGTGCCAATGAAAAACTCTCTGAGTTAATTCTATCTGCCGATTTTAATTCAAACCAATCAACAACTGGAGGTAATCAACAACACTTATACTTTATATCTACCTACGATCAATTGCCACAAATGATTCGTAATACAGCTGGTGGCAGGCCATTTAGCCGTCTAGCACCCACTTATTTCACTTTTAATGTTTTTGACAAAGTAAACGATTCTCGTTTCTGGAAAAGTTTCCAGACAAAAGGTGCGGTAAATAATAGATCGGGAAATTATTATGTTAATGGTGACTTAGGTTTTATGTATATCATCAACACGCCTTCAGATACTCGTTTTTCTCTTACCAGAAATGACAATACTATAGTTTACTCAAAGACCGGAAAAACAATACCTACAGTATTTGTTGCCTATGCTGGTGATTCATTTATAAATAATAGAAATGGTTTGTCGAGTGATGTAAGATTCCCTTCTTTAAGTAAGTATATGGATGGGTCTAGACTTGATTTTAATGCTACAAAAGGAAGTCGTGATATCATTTTAGCACGTTCTGCCGACACCTATTTATTTGCTGCCGAAGCTAAAGTTCGTTTAGCTCAATTAGGTACAGGTGCCTTTAATGATGCCTTATCTTACATAAATACTGTTCGTAATCGGGCTACCTACAAATCAGGTGAAGATCGTGCTGCTTATACAGATGGGTCTGCAGCTTGGACAGCAGCTGGACAAGGAACAAGAGCTGTTTCTTTTATGCCTGAAAATTCATATTACGAATCTAACAACATTCCTGTTACAACTGCTGCTACTAGTTTAAACATAACAAGTATTTCTAGTTTGCCAGCAGAAGATGAAGCAGTAATTACTAAGTTAGGGTACACTTCTAATTATGACCGTATGCTTTGTTTGATTTTAAATGAACGCGCTAGAGAGCTTTGTGGCGAATTTCACCGTTGGGAAGATTTGAGTAGAACTCTAACCTTAGTAGAAAGAGCTAAGGCATATAATATAGATGCTGAACCAAATATTAAGGATTTTCATGTTTTAAGAGCGCTTCCTCAGCAATTCCTTGATGCCGTTTTTAAAGATGGTCGTCCATTAACTGCCGCAGAAAAAACTGAAATGCAAAATCCTTTTTATTAAAAAATTAGTTTGTTTAAGTTTGTTGAAGCGCTATGGTATTTTTTTCCATAGCGCTTTTTTTAAATTTATTTTGAATACAGTAAAGCACAGGATACTATTAAAATAACGATAAGGTATATTTGTAATTAATTGATTGAAAATGGTTTTCTTAAGTAAATCTAGATTGAGTTTATTAAAACAACCATTTTATACCATATCGTTTATTTTAGGTCATGCTCAGCATATTTCAGCAGCATATAACTACTGGAAATTTTAAAAAAATCATTAAAACATTTAACAAAAAGGTATTATGAAGTATTTAAAAACAACAATAAAGAATGTAATCTTTTGCTGTTTATTAACGGCAATAAATGCTAATGCTCAACTTACCGATGCAACATCACCGTTACATACGCTTCAGCCAGATTACCCAACGCCTTATGTGGTTCCTCAAAGAGAGGCTGTAAAAGCGGTTTTAGACAGGGTTTACAACTTTTTAGAAGATAATAGTGCTAGCAAAATTATTAATGCCTCTACTAAAGCTGAAATTACAGATTATAAAAAAAAGGACATAGATATAACCTTTGCGCCTGGAGCTTTTAGACTTACAAGTTATGAGTGGGGAGTAACCTATGCGGGTATGTTATTGGCTTCTAAAGCTACAGGTGAAAATTATTATGCAGATTATTCAAACAAACGAATAAAATTAATAACAGATATAGCTGAAAATTATCCAGCAAAAAATATTAAAGATCCAGATATGCTTAAAACGCTGCATCCAGAAGCATTAGACTTTGCAGGTGCACTTTGTGCTGCATTTATAAAAGCTAAACAAGATGGTTTAAAAGCAAACATAGACCCGTTGGTCAATAATTATATTGACTTTATTAGTAACAAACAATTTAGGCTAGAAGATGGTACTTTAGCTAGAAATAGACCACAAGACAATACTTTATGGCTTGATGATATGTTTATGAGTGTGCCTGCACTGGCCCAAATGGGTAAATATACAGGAGACGTAAAGTATTTTGATGACGCTGTAAAACAGGTAAATCAGTTTTCAAAAAGGATGTTCAATCAAGAAAAAGGTATATACATGCATGGTTGGGTTCAATCTATGAGTGTTCATCCTCAGTTCCACTGGGCACGTGCTAATGGATGGGCGGTTATGGCAATGGTAGAATTGTTGGAAGTATTACCAAAAGAGCATCCGGGTTATTCAGAAGTTCTGTCTCAATTAGAGGCTCATATTGCGGGTTTAGTTAAATACCAAGACGGAACAGGATTTTGGCATCAACTTTTAGATAGAAATGATACTTATCTTGAAACTTCAGCAACAGCCATATATACGTATTCCATTGCGAGAGCCATAAACCGAGGATATATTGATGGATTAGCGTATGCTCCAGCAGTATTACTTGGTTGGAATGCTGTTGAATCAAAAGTAAATGACAAAGGGCAAGTTGAAGGTACTTGTGTTGGAACAGGTATGGGGTTTGATCCTGCTTTTTATTATTACAGACCTATTAATGTTTTTGCAGCTCATGGATATGGACCTGTACTACTGGCAGGAGCAGAAGTTATTATGTTATTAAAAGACAATGAGTTTGAAATGAACGATAGTTCTTTACAATTGAAATTAAAAAAATAATATTCATTTTAAAATGAAGTATAAATTGTTTTTGCCTGTTGTTTTTTCTATAATTTCTTTTTGTAGTATGTTTTCTTGTAAACAGATTCCAAAAGAAGTAGTAAAACAAAAGCAGCCAAACATTTTAGTAATTATTGCCGATGACGCTGGTTGGAACGATGTGGGGTACAATGGTTCTGAAATTAGCACCCCAAATGTAGATTGGCTAGCAAAAAACGGTGTACAACTAAACAGGTTTTATGCAAACCCAACCTGTTCACCGTCGCGCGTATCATTATTAACAGGAATGCCAGCAAGTAGAATAGGTATTGTGGCTCCTATTAGTGGTAAAAGCAACAAAACACTTCCCGATTCTATAACAACACTTCCGCAAGCATTAAAAAAACAGAATTATCAAAACGCACTGTTTGGAAAATGGCATTTAGGACTTGATATTTCTAATGGACCAAACGCTTTTGGTTTCGATTACTCGTACGGGTTTCTACATGGGCAAATAGACCAATATACCCACAGGTATAAAAATGGAGATGCCAGTTGGTATAGAAACGATACCATGATTGAAGAAGAAGGGCATACCACCGATTTAGTAACTAATGAAGCTATAACTTGGTTAACAGAAAAGCGTGATACCACTAAAAATTTCTATGTACAATTGGCATATAGTGCGCCCCATTTTCCTTTGCAAGAAGAAGATAAGTGGAAAGAACCTTATTTAGAAACTATCAAAGATGATTCGCGAAGAGATTTTGCGGCGGCCATGGCACACATGGATTACAGTATAGGATTGGTTTTAGAAACTTTAAGGCAACAAAATTTAGAAGACAATACTTTGGTTATTTTCATAAGTGATAACGGAGCTATGGAAAATTGGTATCCAGAATATCAATATGATGGCAAATTTGAACCAAACCCTGTTTTGGGCAGTAATTATCCTTTACGGGATTGGAAATCTTCAAACTATGAAGGTGCTATTCGTGTACCAGCAATTATGTATTGGAAAAACCATTTAAAACCTCAAACAAATACAAGTTACATGTCGGTTTCAGATGTAATGCCAACTATTCTTTCATTGGTTAATCAAAAGATCCCTAAAGATGTTGAAGGGGTTAATGTATGGCCATCAATTTTGAATTCAAAAACCGAAACAAATCACGATATCTACATTAGAGGACATAAACAAGAAAGTTTGATACATAAACCATGGAAAATTATTAGAACCCGTAACAAAGATAATTCACCACCAATATATGAACTCTTCAATATAGAAATCGACCCGGAAGAAAAGCAAAATGTTATAGATAAAGATGACGACCTTACTTCAACAATGAAACAATTATTAAATAAGCAATTTGCTAAAGACGATAAAACGGTAAACGTAGAATTGAAATAAACAGAAACTCTAAATGAAATTAAAATTTGCTTACCTATTTTTAATGCTATGCTGTTTATCCTGTTATGCTCAAAAAATTGACCAAGCTAAAAAAAACAATATTGCAGACAAGCCTTTGTTTAGAGACCCGGTTTTTGATGGGGCTGCCGACCCTTCCATTATTTGGAATAAACACCAGAAAAAGTGGTTTATGTTTTACACCAATAGACGTGCTAAAGATACTACCGCTAGCGGTGTAGCTTGGGTACACGGTACTAGAATTGGTATAGCAGAATCCTATGATGGTGCACATTGGACTTATAAGGATACCTGTAATATAAACTATCAAATTAAAGATGTTACCCATTGGGCACCCGATGTTATTGAACATAAAGGTGTTTATCATATGTATTTAACTATCGTTCCTGGTATTTTTGAAGATTGGTACCATCCGCGTTACATCATCCATTTAACAAGTGAAAATTTAACCGATTGGAAGTTTCAATCACAATTAAAATTAGCTTCAGATCGCTGTATTGATGCTTCTGTTTTTCAATTACCAAATGGTAGATGGCGTATGTATTACAACAATGAAAACGATGGAAAATCCATTTATTACGCCGATAGCGATGATTTATACCAGTGGGTTGATAGTGGTAAGAAAGTTGTGAAGGATAGGGGGGAAGGCCCTAAAGTATTTACATGGAAAGGTAAAAATTGGATGGTTAATGATGCTTGGAAAGGTTTGGGAGTCTATTCATCAGAAGATTTTATTAATTGGATCCGTCAAGAACACAACATCTTGCAAATTCCGGGTACAGGGGTGGACGATGCCGTAATAGGGGGGCACCCTGATGTTATTGTAAATGGAAATAAAGCCTATGTGTTTTATTTTACGCATCCAGGAAGATTATTAGAAAACAAAGGACAAGACACCTACGAAACACGAAGAAGTTCAATTCAAGTAGCCGAATTGGAATATGTAAATGGTGAAATAGTTTGCAATAGAAATAATCCTGTTTATATTAATCTTAAACCATCTAAAAAATGAGCAATACAAAAAGAAACGCTTTTAAAATGAAATTAAAATCGGGTTTTGAAACAGAGTATAAAAAACGTCATGATGAAATTTGGCCAGAGTTGGCAACACTACTTTCAGAAACCGGTATTCAAGATTATAGTATTTTTTTAGATGAAGAAACCTTAACGCTTTTTGCGGTTCAAAAAATAAGTCAAGATTTTGATGAAGCTTATTTGCCAAACCATCCCATTGTAAAAAAATGGTGGGCATATATGGCAGATATTATGGATACCAATCCAGACAATTCACCAGTTGCAAAACCCCTAAAAGAGGTTTTTCATTTAGATTAAAAATTATTAAATTAAACTCAATGGGGTTAAACTAATTTATCTATTAAAAATACATTATAGCGATTTTTAAATTATTAAGAATTATTGAACAGTAACCAGTTTGCTGCTTCTTTGGTTATTGTTTCCTTTTAAAACTAATAAGTAATTACCCGACGCTAACTTGTTTCTGTTTAATATGATTGAATTTTTACCGCTTGGATAAGCTTTTTCTTTTATATCAAAAACATTTACCCCCATTAAATTATAAATAGACACTCCAATTTTAGAAGGTTGTTTTAAATTGAATTGGATCTTGGTTTCTTTTGAAAACGGATTTGGATAATTACTCATTCCTAGTTCCGCTGCAAATTCTTTGGTACTTAAACCACTATCCGATTCAGAATACCCTAAATCTGGCGCAGAACCATTATACGAAAAGCCAACATCAAAACCAGCATCAATAAGATCGCTGCCCGGGGCTAATTTCATAAAATCGGTATCAGGAAGACTGCCATCTGCTTGCCTAGGAGCCATTAATATTGTATCATCAAAGCTTATAAAATCAGCGCCAGTAATGGTTACAGGTAAATCAAAATAATTATTGTTTAATGTGCATTTGGGTTTATCTATATCTGTTAACTCTTGCGAAGTTGCACCACCACCAAGGTTGTTAGCCATTATATGGCCCCAACCAGGAACATCGGTAGCAAAATCTGTAGGGTTTAATGCTTTACAATTAAGCATGTTATAATTTACAGGATTTCTATAGGCAGTATTATTATACCATTTATTACCATTTAAATGATGGTTTGAATAAAACCCACGAAGTCTATTTCTAACGGCTATACAAAACTGAATAGTGTTCATTGGAATGGGGGCATATCTATTTACAATATCGTTGTAGGGTGTGCCACCTTTTCCATAGCCACCAGCTTTAAACCCGGTGCCATCACCACGAGATACAAACCCTACTGAGTAACCATTGTAGAAAGCCCAACAGTGATCTATTAAAACAGGTTCGCCCGAATTGATTAAATCAAATCCATCATCACTATTAAACCATGCGCGACAACCTCTAAAAACATTGCCGGTATCTCCATTTCTTACATGACAGCCAAAACCATCAACGTTGCCTCCTGTACCACCTTCAGAAACCGAATCATAGTTTTCGTAAGCGTCACAATTTAGTATTAGGTTGTTGGAACCTCGTAAGATGTATACACCAATGGCCATATTATTGTGCATGCTAATATTTTCTAGTGTATTGTTGCTACCTTGAATTTCAAAACATTCAGATTGTGTATGGGTTGTTATAGTCACTTGTACACCAATTACTTCAATGCCTTTAATATGTATGTTGCTGCCATTAATATAAAATGCTGTAATACGGTAGTTGGCAGGTTTAATATTTTGGTAATCAAAAACGGGTTTTTCATCTTGATAAGCAAAATAGTTTATACCATTTTTATCTAGTTTGGTTACGTACGCCCAAATGCTAAAGTATTGTGCTATTTGGTCTTCTCTCATGGTATAAAGTCCTCCCCTTATATAAACAGTATCCCCAGAACTGGCTAATTGTTGTGCTCTTTTAATAGATTCAACTGGGTTATTTATATCTCCGCTATTTGCATCGTTGCCAGTTGGTGCCACATAATAATCTGTTGCATATGAAAATATGCTGGCATACAGAATTGTAATAATAGTTAAGTATTTCTTTAGCATAGCATTATTTTTAAGTTAATAATTTTAGAATCATCAAAATTTGAAATCCTAATTATGAAAAGTTTCAAATATGATTCTAAGGATTAATTGATATGGTCGATTTTAAATTGGGTTTAATAAAATAGATTTTTAGACCAATAAATTAATGAATTTTAATTTATTGGTCTAAAAATCTATCTAAATAATAAACTTTGTTAAGTTATCTTTTACAAACAAATTTGATTTATATTGCTATAAATCAAATTTTAGACCGCATACATTAAGTAATTGGCTGTATTTTGTTTATTCTTCTTTTCTCCAATTGAAAGGCAAGTACCAATTATCAATGTTCATTAACTTGGTACGTACTTCATTAGCTTTTGGATTGCCTTCTTTAACTAATTTATCGTAAATTTTATCAGCTAAAAAAGCAGGGTCGTTACGTCTTAAAGCTATGCGTACTAAATCTCCCCAACGGTCACCTTCAAAGGCTAACTCTAAAGCAGCTTCTTTAATAAGATTATTCTCAATAGAAATTAAACTGTCTCCTACCACTGCAGCTCTTTGAACATACGCACGGCCACGTATTCCTCCATTACGGTGCCAATCTCCACGGAAGTAAGGGAAATCGCCTTGTCTAGCATCAAAATTATATGGGAACGGAAGTTTGGTCTGTTCGATATTGGTTACATCTGTTTCTCCATCTACTGTATACTCAGCTTGAAGACCAAAATTCAATAGGGCATTTGCTAAACGGTGTTCACCATCACGGTTAGCTGCTTCTGCATAGCGTAAATGAAGCTTTGCAGCACGATAAAGTAGCCAATCTCCATCTCTAACAAATAAATCAATGGGTGTTTTAGTTGTAGAATTAAGATAGCGATATAAATATTTCATGATAACAGGTTGACCATTAATGATGTTGTAAGAGAATTTTTGTCCTCTTGCATCATATGGAAAGCCGTTACGTTGTACTTGGTCATCCCAAAGGCTCATAGCGTTTTGTGAGGGTTTTACTAAATATTTTCCACCTTGATTAGAAAACAGATCTATAAATGGGTTTTTAGGCGCAAAATCAGTATCAAATGGTAAAGACCAAATCCACTCTGTATTCCATAAAACATCTTTTTCTCTCGCAAAAATAGACCTCCAACCTTGTGTGTTGTTATCTACTAATGATCTAGCGTCTTGTTCTCTAAATCTTAAATACCCTACAGCTAAATCATTATTTGTTGCTACTTCAGCGTATTTAACACGATAAGTGTCGAAAAGAAATGATAGATCTCCACTACCGGTGCCTGTTTCCATAGCCATTTTGTAGTGGCTTGCTGCTTGCGCATAATTGCCTTTCCATAATTGTAGATCGCCTAAAACACATTCTTTGTTAATGAAAAATTTAGCAGTATTATAACCATCTACATTAATAAGTAATGTACTACCAGCACTATATGTGTCTGTATATGGTAAACTTTCAGCAAAGTTTACCAATTCATCAATTAATTGATTAAAAGGGATTCGAGTGTACTGGTTAAGGTTTTGTATGTCATTAATATCTTCAATTGGATCAGTAATATAAGGAACTTGCCCATAGTGCATGCCTAATTGTAAATATAGCCAGCTGCGTAAAATACCAATATCAGAATAGCGCTCATTAAATTCATCAACATCCATTCTATTATCTGCAGCCATAGCTTTAAAGTTTTTAAGGACATCGTTGCATAAATTGATTACCTCATAAAAATCTTTAGGGTTGGCATATGGATTATCTATAGTTACGGAATGCTCATTTAATTCTTGTAGAGTTAAATTAGCATTAATGGTTGGACTAAGTAGGTCTGCTCTTAATTCGTTAAGGATTACATGTTTTTCCGCAAGCCCCATAAGTTTACCATAAATACCAACTACGGCTGCATCTGCATCAAATATATCGCGATAAACCTGATCGCTATTTAATTTATCTTGTGGATCTACTTCAACAAAATCTTGGCAAGAAGTAAAACAGAATAGAATACTTATAGCACCTAAAAAGTAATTGTTCCTAATATTTTTGATCATTGTTTTCATTTTTTTAACTCTAAAATTTTTAATCATTATAGTCCTAAACGCAATCCTATTTGTACTGTCATGAATTGAGGCATAAGACCTATATCAACACCTTGTCCAAAAATAGACGAAGTAGCACTAAACTCAGGATCGTAACCTAGGTAATCTGTAATAGTAAATAGGTTATTTCCACTTGCATACAGTTTCATGTATTTTATGTAGTTTGATTCTATATCAATATCATATGATACCACAAGTGTTTTAAGCCTTAAGTATGAACCATTTTCAATCCATCTGCTAGAAAATGATGCATTCCCTAAAGGGTCTCCCCAAGTAGCTCTTGGAATTGAAGTTTGTTGGCCTTCTGCTACCCATCGGTTTTGTATAGCGGTACTTTGATTTTCGTAACCACTCATTTTCTCAATGTTTTGGCGTACACCGTTGTATA
>NZ_JBIFXS010000011.1:0-126182 GCF_043558645.1 Mariniflexile sp. HNIBRBA6329
ACATCAGGCGCTGGGACACTAGCAAGACACTGCACGTTAATAGGTGCAGGGTTAGAAGCTGTCGGGTTTGTAGTATCCCCAACCGTAATAACCACAGGTGCCGTTGGTGCAGAATTACAAGCAATACTGTTAAGTGTTGAAACGGTTCTTCTTCTATAGCTTGTTGTATTTGTTAATGAAGGCGGTTGGTAAGTTGCAGCGTTGGCACTAGGAATATCAATATAACTACCACTGGCATTAGTTTGCCATTGATAGGTTATGCTACCTGAACCAGTACCAGTTGTTGTTGAAGTTAGCAAAGCAGGAGCAGTGCCATTACAAATAGTTTGGTTTGAACCAATACTTCCCGGAGTAGGAACCGCTTGCACGGTAACTTGTATAGTTGCAGTTGGGTTACTTTCACACGCGACACCGTTTAATGTAGAGATGGTGGTCCTTCTATATTGAGTTGTAGCGTTTAAACCAGAGGGTGCATCATAAGTAGCGGCTGTGGCACCGCCGATAGTATTCCAAGTAGAGAATGGGCTTGTGGCACTTTCCCAACGGTAAGTGATTGTTCCGCTCCCGGTGCCCACTGTACTGGTAAAAGCAGCAGGATCACCACCATCACAAATGGTTTGAACACCACTAATAGTTCCTGCAGAAGGAACCGCTTGTATATTAATTATTCTTGACTCCACGTTGATAAAAGATCCTGATTTAATTTCTAATGAAATTAAAAACTGGTCGCTGGCTGGAGGGGAAAGCGTTGCTGGTGGTGTAAATGTTGTATTGGTCGTAGATGCATTCGTGGGTAATGTACCTGTATGTGGAATTGAAAACACACTAGATGGTAATAAGGCACCTGTATCATAGTTTCTGGCAGTCCATGTATAAGTAACATAAGTATCAGGTCCTAAATAACCCCCTTCTAAAGTTTGAGAACCAAAGCAAATAGTTATAGGACCAGTCGCTGGATTACTAATTGTTGCATTAACGGTTCCGCCAGCTGCGTTAACTTCACCAAACGTATAGGTGCTACCAGGAGCACCAGCACAAGCTGCATATTTTCTAGAACCAATAAAAATTTCATTATTGTTGTTACAAATAGCAGCGGTTAATGTACCACCATTTGACAGAGTTATAACTGGATCGTACCCAGGGTCTGGATCGGGCAAAGTTAAACGTGCTTTTGAACCTGTAAAATTTATGGTTCCACCATCGACATTAATTGTAGGTGTGGTTATTATTGCATTATTTGGTGATGCCGAAATATTTAATGTTAAAGTCCCATTAACCGTAACCGTACCCATGAGTTGAGTATTTAGATTAGTAGCTATGGTTATGTTATGGCCTGATACAATAGTTACATTTGGGTAAGGAGGACCTACAGTATTTTGCCCTGGGTAAGATAGAGTAGGTAACCAAGCGGCACCATTAAATACTTCCCAAGAACCAGAATTTGTCCAATTTCCGTTACCAGTGGATCTAAAATCACCAGCAACATCTGCTACAGCTGCTAAAGCAAAAGACGTTGATGAAGATGTTAATTTATAATTACTTAAAGATTTATTGTACCTTTTAGTCTTATCAATTTTAGACACTTGATTGTCAGAAAACAAGTCCGCAAAAAAAGAAATAACTTTATATTGTATATTATGGATCGGAGTGGTGGGTGTAGGTGTGCCACTTAGGTTTCTTGCATGCGCTATATTAATACTTATCAGTAATAAATATAAAATGCATAGAATTTTTGTAAAGTAATTTTTCTTCATAAACAGTTAATTTTAGGGCTTCACATAAACATGAAAAAGCAATCCAAGAGACTGTTATACTCAAAGATAAACTCATTTCAGGTTTAACGTGCTATTAACCAATTCTATGAGGGATGTTGCAAATTTAGGACTAATAGTACAGTAATGTCAAAAATACTCGGTGAAATACCTTTTTATTCTTACGTATGTACGCTTTATTTTTAATGAATTACAACTAAGGTATAACAGTTAAAAACGTATAGTTAAAGAATACTGAATATTTACTTTTATCTTTCACAGGACGAATATAATATAAAAATATCTATTAAACGCAAAAAAATCCGATAAAATACATATTTTAATTTTTAATCATTTATTAATTGACTGATATATAGTTATTTGTATTAATTTAAATATTCTGTTTTTTTGGTAAAAATTGATGAATGTTTTTTGAATGGATAGGGTGGACAAAATGGACATAGCAAAGTAATTGCTCAAAAATAGATTCATTTGTGATTAAATTTAGTATTAGTTTTTCATTTTTTAAGGATAGAATCTCCTTTAATATCTATTATTTGAGGATTATGAGCAAGATGATCTGCAAAGCATCTGCGATGGTTTGTTTCCCTATAATTTCATGCCATGCTCTGTTAATAAATGATTTGCTAAAAAATGTTTTTTTATGCAATTAATGCCTTTCTTAAGAATTCATTTAGTTTTTTAGTTCTGTAAAATTCTATTATCTAGCAATCACTCATATTTATTCCAACGGCTAAACCACCTTGAGAAGTTTCTTTATACTTAGAACTCATGTCTTTAGCGGTCTCCCACATAGTTTCTACCACCTTGTCTAAAGGTACTTTAGCATTCTTAGGGTCAGATCCCATAGCTAGTTCAGCTGCATTAATAGCTTTAATGGCACCCATGGAGTTTCGTTCAATGCATGGAATTTGTACCAAACCACCTATAGGGTCGCAAGTAAGACCCAAATGATGTTCCATAGCAATTTCAGCAGCCATTAAAACTTGTTCAGGTGTACCACCCAATAGTTCGGTTAACGCTCCAGCTGCCATAGCGCTTGATACGCCGATTTCAGCTTGGCAACCACCCATTGCTGCAGAAATAGTAGCCCCTTTTTTAAAGATACTGCCAATTTCTCCAGCTACTAATAAGAATTTTTTAACAGATTCAAAATCAGCTTCATGGTTTTCAATGACCATATAATACATCAGTACCGCAGGAATAACGCCAGCACTACCATTAGTTGGTGCAGTAACTACACGACCTAATGAAGCGTTTACCTCATTCACCGCTAAGGCAAAACAGCTAACCCATTGCAAAATTTGTCTAAATTTCACTTCGGTATTCCGAATGGTTTCTAACCAATTTTTTGGGGATGTGTAAGATTTGTTTTTTCCTAATAGGTTTTCATTTAAACTATAAGCTCGACGTTGAACATTGAGTCCTCCAGGAAGTTTACCTTCTGTATGGCAGCCAATAAACATGCACTCTAGCATAGTATCCCAAATTTTCTGTATTTGGGTGTCTATTTCTAAATCGGTTCTAAGAGATTGTTCGTTTTCTAAGACAATTTTTGAAATTGATTTGTTTTCTTGTTTGCAGTAGGTTAATAGTTCCAGCCCGTTTTGAATTGGGAAAGGGAACTTATTAAAGGTGTTAATGTTACGTTTAGCATTTTTGCGTTCTTCTTCCACTACAAATCCACCACCAATAGAATAATATGTTTTCGTTTTTTTACTTCCTGATTTTAGTGTAGCGTCAAACTTAATACCATTTGCATGGAATGGTAAGAATTTTTTATGAAAAGTTATATTTGTTTTTGCATCAAAAGGTAGTTTAATTTCGTTTCCAAAGTTCAAAAATTGGGTATTCTGTACTTTTTCTACAATTTTATTTATATCATCAATTGGAATAGTTACAGGGTCTGTCCCAGATAACCCAAGCATTATCGCTAAGTCGGTGGCATGTCCTTTTCCTGTTAAAGAAAGTGATCCATAGATGTGTACATTTATTTTTTCAACCTCATAAAATAAGTTGGTGGACTTTAATTCGAGAATCCACCTTTCTGCAGCTCGCCAAGGTCCTAAGGTATGGGAACTTGATGGTCCAACCCCTATTTTAAGCATGTCAAATATACTTATGCACTCCATATTGTAAACTTATTAGTAAATTCAAATTGGAAATACCATTTTACACGTGTTTGTAATCATTATATGTTAAATGGCATTAAATTTCCTTTCCGAGTAAAAGTAACAATTCCAAGTGAGGTATCTGAAATAGTTTGATACAAAAAAACCTTGCCATTTTTCAACAGCTTTTAAAAAAGTAAGGAATGTCTCCTAAGAAGTTCGTAACTTTAAAATGAAGAACAGGCTTTAATTAAAACTCTTTGAAGCTTTGTTTAGGATAAGAAAAACAGTTTTTATTTTGAGGGTTTAAATAAATTTTTAAGTTATGCTATTCTATATAAACCACAATATAAATTAATGCTCTCCATAGCCAATATCATCCATTTTACCTTTAAAAACTTTGTATTGAATAATAAAATAAATAACCACCAATATAATGGCAACAATAAACCAATTTAAACCAACCGATAAACCATAGTGGTCTGCAGCCATATTATAAATAGTTAAATCTGGATTAGTATTATTTGTTGAAGGTAAAAGTTTAGGGAAAATAGAAGTTACAGTAGATGCAATACCTCCAAATAAAAATAAGGATGAAAATATAAAGCCAATACCATCTTTAGCAAAGGTTTTAATTTTAAACAACCCAAACAACCCAGTAAAGGTTATTAAAGGAAATATCCATAGCCAGGGGTGTTTTATAAAGTTATGAAATGGTTTAGGCTCAATAATATGCCAAACCAATAAGGATGTAATTACCAAGCCTAAAAGCGCAAAATTAAGTTTGAAAATAACATTTTTTAATTTGGTATTTAGATCGGAATTGGTCTTATAAATTATCCAATTGGCACCGTGTATGGTTAGGGCAACAACGCCAATAACCCCTAATAATATAGTAAACCAATCAATAATTCCTAAATGTTCCGCTTTAGGGCTAAGCGTTGGGTTCCATAGCGGTAAAAAGAAATAATGCGCTTCGTGCGCCGAAACGCCATTGGTTACCATACCTAAGTTTACACCTCTAACCACATTGCCAAGAGCAATACCAAAAAATAGAGCCAAAAGCAAGCTGGCAATCCCAAAGGCTTTATCCCAAATGGTTTCCCATATTTTGTTGTGTATTTGTCCGCGTAATTCTAAACCAATAGCTCTAAAAATCAATAACCATAAAATCATTATTAAAGGCAAATAAAACCCGCTAAACGATACAGCATACAGCGTGGGGAATGCAAAAAACAAAACCCCTCCAGCGGCAATTAACCAAACTTCATTGGCATCCCAAAAAGGGCCAATGGCATTGGTAATGGCTTTTTTGTCTTTTTCGGTTTTTGCAAAAAATAAGTGGATAATACCCGCACCAAAATCGTAACCATCTAAAATAATATAAACGGCTAGCATGGTCATTAAAACGATATACCAAAATAATTCCATAGTTTAATGTTTTACGGTTTCGGGACCTTTGTTGATTATTTTTCCGGCAAGCATTAAAAATAAGAGCCCGAGCAATAAGTACAGTCCAATAAAGCCTAATAAAGTAAATAATGTGTTTCCTGCCGATACGTTTGGTGAAGCGCCGTCTGCGGTTCTAAGCAAGTTGTAAACCAACCAAGGTTGTCTACCAAGTTCGGCAGTGTACCAGCCCGTAGTATTGGCAATATAAGGAAATGGCAGCATAAACATAAGCGACCATAATATCCATTTGGTTTGATAAAGTTTTTTTCTTAATAATTGTACCAATGCCGCTAATAATAAGCCAATAAAAATAGTGCCTAAACCAACCATAATATGATATGCATAATAAAGTCCTGGAACATTGGTAGGATGCACATCTTCATCAAATTCGTTTAAGCCTTTTATTTCGGCATCCCATTTTTGATAGGTTAAAAAACTCAAAATGTTTGGGACTGCAATTTTATTGTCCAGTTTCTTGTCTTTCATATCGGGTTGACCAATTAAAACAATTTCAGAACCACCTTTTTCAGTTTCAAAAATACCTTCCATAGCCGCAAAAGTTACGGGTTGGTGTTTAACAACGTTTTTGGCAACCATATCGCCGGTTGGAAATGCGACAAGAATGCTGGCTATCAATCCGAAAATGACTCCGGTTTTTACAAATAGCTTTCCAAAAGCACTATGTTTATTATTTAAAATATAGAAAGAACCAACGGCTGCTACAACAAATGAAGCTGTAACTAACGATGCTGCTTGGTTGTGCAAATATGAAGGCCACAACCATTCATTGGTAAACAAAGCACTAAAATCATTTAATATAAACTTGCCGCTTTCTAATATTTCAAAACCAACGGGATGTTGCATCCAAGAGTGGGTGGCTATTATTAAAAATCCGCTTGCCCACGACCCTAAAAACACCAAAAAACCTGTAACAAAATGTAATTTATGACCGAGTAGTTTTTCACCAAAAATGAAGAGGCCTAAAAAAGAAGATTCCAAGAAGAATGAAAACATGCCTTCCATGGCCAAGGTTTGCCCAATAATACCGCCAGTGAGTTCGGAAAATTTAGCCCAATTGGTGCCAAATTGAAATTCCATAGGAATCCCCGTAACCACACCCATAGCAAAATTTAGGGCAAAAATTTTCATCCAAAATTTAGCGGCATCGTTGTAAGTTTCTGTGTTGGTTTTTAAAAATTTCCATTTAAAATAGACAATCATTAAAGAAAGTCCCATGGTTAATTGCGGAAATAAATAATGAAAGGTGATAGTAAACGCAAACTGCATTCTATCGTAAAAGAGCATGTCTTCCATAAAAAGAATTTTGTGTTGCAAAAATACAATTCTGTACGAACTTACGGGGTGTTTTCGGTTATAGATTTATTAAATTCTCAATTTTGTTTAAAATTTTGGAAGAAAAAAAAGCATCCTTGATTAAGGATGCTTTTAGTGCTATTAATCACCTTGATGGGTGAGTCTTTTACGACGATTCAAAGATATATTAATTATAACAGGCGCTAAGTAACAAAAGTTACATTAGCTAGTTGTGAGATTTTATTAACATAATTAATTCATTCTTTTGAACTATGCCTGATTGCCTCCAAACTTGAACACCATTTTTATAAAGCATGAAAGTAGGTACACCTTTTACGCGGTATTTTTCTGTTAGTGATTGATTTTTGTCAATATTAATTTTAATAACAGAAATTTCATCACCTAAAGCATCCTTAACTTCTTTTAGAATTGGGTGCATGGTTTTGCAGGGGCCGCACCATTCAGCATAAAAATCAACTAAAACAAGTTTGTTTTTACTTATTATTTCTGAAAAATTGCTCATTGCTTTATTCCTTCCAATTTAAAAATCCTCCTTTTAAATCGTAAATTTCAACAAAGCCCATTTTGGCCAATTGGTTTGCCGCTTTGTTACTTCGGTTACCGCTTCGGCAATACACGTACACAGGCTTCTGTTTATCTAATTTTTCTAATTGAGCGATAAAACTACTCGAAAAGAAATCGATGTTATTGGCCTTTTTAATGTGCCCAGATTTGAATTCATTAGCAGTTCTTACGTCAATTAATTGTACCGAATGGTTTGTAATTTGTTTTTTGAACTCGTTTGGAGCCAAAACCTTAATATTGGCATTTTGTACTTTGGAACCAAAAAGAAATGAAAATAAAGCCATCATTATAATGTTGTTGGACATATATAATCTGTTACGGGAATTCCGGCTTGTTTAATAGCGGCAAAGCCCCCAGTTATGTCAATTAAATTGTGAATACCTCTGCTTTTTAAAATGGAAGCAGCAATCATAGACCTGTAACCACCGGCACAATGCAGGTAGAATGTTTTATCTTCAGGAAAATCATCTAAATGCTCATTTAAATAATCTAAAGATGTGTGGTAGGCATTTTTTATATGCTCTGATTTAAATTCGCCATCTTTTCGAACATCAAAAACCGGTACAGCATCTTTTTCTAATGTTTCTTTTAATTCTGAAGCCGAAATTGAGGTTACGGTATCATACTCCAATCCTGCTTTTTTCCAAGCTTCAAAACTACCTTTTAAATAACCTATGGTGTTGTCAAAACCAACGCGTGATAGACGGATGATGCTTTCTTCTTCTTTTCCTTCGGGGGTAACAAGTAAAATAGGTTGCTCCACATCGGCAATAAGCGCTCCCACCCACGGGGCAAAATTACCATCAATGCCAATAAAAATAGATCTTGGTATGTGTCCTTTTGCAAACTCGTCTTGATGGCGTACATCTAAAACAATAGCACCGGTTTCGTTAGCAAGATGTTCAAACTCTGAAGGCGTTAATGGGGTAGTGCCACGTTCAATCACATCATCTACATCATCATAGCCTTCTTTGTTCATTTTTACGTTTAGAGGAAAATATTGTGGCGGAGGCAATAAACCATCGGTAACCTCTTTAATGAATTCTTCTTTGGTCATATTCGCACGAAGTGCATAATTGGTTTTCTTTTGGTCGCCAATAGTTCCAATGGTTTTTTTGCTTAGGTTTTTTCCGCAAGCAGAACCAGCACCATGTGCTGGATATACAATAACATCATCTGCTAAAGGCATAATTTTATTGCGTAAACTATCAAAAAGTAAACCAGCTAATTCTTCTTGTGTCATGTTAGCCGCTTTTTGTGCTAGGTCCGGTCTGCCCACATCGCCTAAAAACAGCGTGTCTCCACTAAAAATGGCATGGTCTTTTCCGTTTTTATCTTTAAGTAAATAAGTGGTGCTTTCCATGGTATGTCCAGGGGTATGTAACGCTGTTATGGTTATGTCACCTAATTTAAAAACTTGTCCATCTTCAGCTATAATAGCATCAAAAGTTGGGTTTGCGCTGGGACCATAAATTATGGGTGCGCCTGTTTGCTTAGATAGGGTAACATGGCCACTAACAAAATCGGCATGGAAATGTGTTTCAAAAATGTATTTAATTTTTGAACCATTACGTTTGGCTTTGTTGATGTACGGTATTACTTCCCTTAACGGGTCTATGATAGCCACTTCGCCATTACTTTCAATGTAATAGGCGCCTTGTGCTAAACATCCTGTGTATATTTGTTCAATATTCATAATCAAATAGTTATTAATTGTAAAAATAGGTCATTTTTCAAATTTGGACGGTAACAAAGGTTACAATTCTTATTTATGAAAATTCTTTGATAATTATATAAATGGCCATGATTAAAATAAACCAACCAAAGCCTTTTTTTAGTTTTTTGTTTGAGATGTATTTTGATAAATAGTCACCTAATACAACCCCTGAAATTGTTAAAAATGAAAATGTTAGTAGAAATACCCAATCGGTATTTAAGTTGTGCAAATCGCCTAAAAACCCAATAATAGAATTTATAGAAATGATTACTAATGATGTACCTACGGCATTTTTCATAGATAAACCAGCCCAAAGTACCAATGCTGGTACATATAGAAAACCACCACCAGCGCCAATTAACCCAGTAATAACACCAATAATTAGTCCTTGAGTAAAAGTTTTGTAGTATGCTTGTTTAACAAAAATACCTGTTGTTTTCTCTTTCGTTTTTATCATGGAAATTGATGCAGCAAACATAACGATGGCAAAGAATACCATGATGGCAATTTCTCTTGTAATTACAAATCCGTTTGAATTGAAAATTACATCAGGAATATTGGGTACTAAAAAACGTCTAGTTATGTAAACGGCTAAAAACGAAGGGAATGAAAATGCTAACCCTGTTTTAAAATCCACCAATTTTTTTTGGTGTTTTTTATAGACCCCAATAATGGAAGATGTGCCTACTACAAAAAGCGAATAAGCCGTAGCGACCACTGGATTATAGCCCAAAAGATATACCAATAAAGGCACAGTTAGTATAGAGCCTCCACCACCAATAAGACCTAAAACAACCCCAATTAAGAATGCGCCTAAAAAACCTAAAAAATCAATGATAGCCATAGTAGTGTTTTACATTGCAAAACTAGACTACTAAAAAGGTTCATTCAGTAACATAGGTTACACATCATTAAAAGTCTAAAATTTTAATGTTGTTTCTATGAAGTTTAATTTTGCCCTCATTTTCTAAAGTTTTAAGTAATCGTGAAATTACAACTCTGGAGGTATGTAAATCGAAAGCTATTTCTTGATGTGTTACCTGAATAACATCGCTATGGTTTACCATAGCTTTGTCTTTTAGGTATTTAAAAAGACGTTCGTCCATTTTTAAAAAAGCAATAGTGTCAATAGCTTCTAAAAGTTCGGTCATTCTATCGTGGTAGCTTTGAAGAATAAAATTTTGCCAACTTTTGTATTTTCCCATCCATTCACTCATTTTTTCAATAGGAATCATAATAAGTTTGGTGGGTGTTTCAGCAACCGCTCTAATTTCACTTTTTTTCTGTCCCATACAGCACGATAAAGTCATGGCACACGTATCGCCACGTTCAATAAAATAGAGTAGCAATTCGTCGCCTTTATCATCTTCACGCAAGATTTTTACGGCACCACTAACCAATAAAGGCATGGATTTTATATAATTGCCTATATCTATAAGTTGGAAACCTTCGGGTATTTCTTTAAAAGTCCCCACGCTGTTAATTTCCATTAAAAGGCTATCTTCAAACAGGTAGCCGTAGTTTTCTTTTAATTCGTTAATCATTTTCGTATGAGTTTGAACCATAAAGGTATTGACTTAAAATTAAATTAAAGCAGAATTTAGTATCTTTAAAGTGGTTATGTATGTGAATATTAGCTGTATGATAAAACAAAACGAATTAGCTAATAAAAATATCAATTTTATCTTTGTTAGATTTATAGTTAATTTTATATTTGCACACTGGAAAACAAAAATGTTTTGTTTATCGTGTTGAGGGCTCTTAGCTCAGCTGGATAGAGCACCTCCCTTCTAAGGAGGCGGTCTCAGGTTCGAATCCTGAAGGGCTCACAAGTGTAAAACCCCGCTATTAGCGGGGTTTTTTGCGTTTAATGGTTAAATATTAGTTTAAAAAAATATTAGGTTTTTATGCTAATTTATACTAAAATTGTACAAAAAAAGCACGTAAAAGGCACGTAAATGAAAGCATCTATTTAATAGAAAGAAACTATAGAATCTTGTGCTGTTTCAAACATTACTTATAAAACGTTTTTATAGACACGTTACTATGTGTTGAATAGTTAATTATTTTAGGCCTTTTTAGTTAGTAACACCAAATTTTTATCCTCTGTATCGGTAGTAAAAAACAAATAGTCATCACCACCATCTTTAATATTGAATTTTTTACGCAGTTGTTCTACCGTTTCAGGGAAGTTTCGTGTTGTAATATTGGCTTTGTTTATACCTAGTTTTTTTAAGGCTTTTTTGTTATAAAGCAGGCTATTTTCAATTTTAAAACCCCTTCCGGGGAAATCTATTAAAACACTACTTGTATATAAATGCGAGTGTTTATGGAGCTTGAAAACATTTAGTTGAGTAGAAATGGAATCAAACCCTCCTGCTTTTAAAATAGCACTGTTGGGTTCGTATAGATAGGTAAGAGGTTTGCTGTATGTTGCGGTTGCGGTTTTTTCATTTTCCAAATAAAAATCAAAAACTTCATCATTATCTTTTTTAATATTGATAGTTTTAATAGAAATAATCCCATTGAAATCAGCTTCTAAAACCCAAAGCAATTCTTTTACTTCATTGTTTACTGCCACCACATGTATGGTTTTTACGTGTTTTAATTCATTAATACCTACCGTAAAATCGAGCAATGGCGATGTTTTTATTAAGATGTTTTTTGAACGTTTGAATAGCAAATCCAAATGTTCTGGAACGTTTGGTAAACAATCATTTAAGAAAAACACTTTGCCTTTGCTGTCGTGCCTTCTTGAAGGATCTATATAAATCCAATCGAAAGTTTTTGCGCTGCTTTTTAAAAACCCCATACCATCAACCGCATGTGTTTTAATATTCTGAACGTTTAATTGCCTATAATTGTGCGCAACTATTTTAGAAAGTTCTTGGTTAATTTCGCAGTGTTCCACCTCTTTAAAAATTTTTGAAAAGTGGTAACAATCTACACCAAAACCACCAGTTAAATCGATGATGGATTCACCAGTTATTAAGTTCGCTTTGTATTGTGCTGTAGTTTCAGAAGATGTTTGTTCTATATTTAGTTTGTTGGCGTAATAAATATTATCAGCTTCAAACCAAGTAGGTAGTTTCTTTTCGCTACGTTTTTTTGCTTCAATTTGCTCTATAATATCTTTGGTTTCTATTTGAGGAAATAATGTTCCTTTTAATAAAAGCGTAGCAATATTGGAGTTTAAATTATGATTTATAAACTCTTGAATTTCAGTATTTAGTATAGGATTGTTCAAAAGGTATTATAAATCTTTAGTCAGTTTTTTTACAATTTTGTTTTCAGATAAAAACTCTTTTAAAATAACCTTAATGGCTGTATAAACAGGTACGGCTAGGATTAACCCAATAATACCAAATAAAATACCTGTAATTAGAATAACCAAAAATATTTCCAACGGATGGGACTTTACACTTTTTGAAAATATGAAAGGTTGACTGAAGAAATTATCCACTAATTGCCCCATAATGAACACAATAAAAACCCAAAAAGTTTTAGGTAAGATAACCTCACTAAAACTTTCGCCAAGGTTACTGGTCATGGTTAGTGTAAACATTAAAAAGGCACCAACCAAAGGGCCAACGTATGGAATAAGATTTAACAAAGCACACAAAAAGGCAATAACTATCGCGTTTTCTACACCTATAATGAGTAAGCCAATGGTATAAATTACAAATAGGATGAGGATTTGAAAAATGAGCCCTACAAAATACCTAGATAGTAAGTCTTTAATTTTTATTGAAGAATTTTTCCATCGTGTTTCTTTGCTGTCGGGAATAAAAGTTAATACGCCACTTTCAAACAATCTGCTGTCTTTTAAAAAGAAAAAAGAAATAAATAATACAGAAAAAAAACCGATACTGAAGCTTCCCAGTCCGCTAATAAATGCATTTAAGAAATTGGGAATAAGTGAATAATCTAATTTTGATAATAGGTTTGAGTCTTTTATAGATTGCTCTAAATCAATATGGTGCAAATTAAAATAGTTTACAATTTCTATGTACAAATCTTCAATATTTTCTTGAAGTTGATGAATGTTTAACAACGATAAATTGTGACCTTGTTTTACAACTAGAGGAATGAACAAGCTAACTAATCCTATAAATAAACCAATAAGGATAGCCATGGTAATTACAACCGCTAAAGTATTTCTAAACTTTAAACGTCGTTCTAAAAACAACACAATAGGTCTGCCAATTAATGAAATTACGGAAGCAATAGCAATATACCCAATAACCGATTGAATTTTATATAAAAACCAAATTAGTATAGCAATGCCAACAATAATGGCTAATGCTCTTAAAATACCATTTGATATTATTTTTGAATTCAATTGAAAAAAATTAATGAGTAAATATAATATTATTTACGTCATTATTGGGTATGGTTATGCAATCATGCAAATAGAAATTTTTATACGCGTCAAAAAAAAAGCATCCCATAATTTTATGGGATGCTTTCGGATTTAAAACACTTAACTAACTCAGATAATAAATTTCAGATTATTTTTTTTGTTAATTTATAAACTTTGGCTTAATTACTAACATAGCCCAAGCCCAATTTTGACCATCGGCAGCATCGGCTTTGGTTACTCCTTTTAAATCATACATGCCATCGGCAGCAAACATTTGAGAATATCCAAGAACTAAACTGTAGCCTTTGAATTTCTTAGCGAAAACCAAATCTAATTCGGTTCCTAACGATTTTTCACCGCTAGTTAATTCTTGTTCGCCACTAAAGTTTAATAGGTTTACAGATAGGTTAGAAGTTGCGCTTAATTTGAAATCTGCACCCACATGGATGTCAACTAAACCAATATCATTGGCATGATTGCCTACGTAGAAGTAATCCATTAAACCATTGAATTTGTGGTTGGTTCCATAAAGTGGGAAGAAAGCACCTGTTTCGCCAGCATCTGCATCGTTTCCGCTAATAACTTCAACACCTGCACCAAAGCTCACTTTTTCAGAAGCTTTATAAGATAAATCCAGACTTAAATCGTATGCGCCTTTTACATCTACTTCATTAAGTCTTTCGCCAGTTTGAATGTATGCATTTGCAGCTACACCAAAAGCACCTTTTTTATAGTTTAAATGTGTACCGAAAGTTTGTAAATTAGAAACCCCAGGTGTGCCATTTTGGTAACCAGTATTCATTGCTAAAAGGCTAGCTGAAAGATTGCCGAATTTTTGATTTAAATGCAGCATTTGCATGGTTTTATATGAGAAAAGTGCAGTTGTGGCATATAAATTACCAGCAGCTCCTAAATCGTCTTGATTAAAAGCCAAAGCTAGATCTAAAGCAAAACCACCTTTTGCATATTTAATTAATGCCGCATCGTGGTTGCGCCCTTGTTGTGCCCAATCTAATCCACCCAATATACGTTGATCATCGTATGATAGTACTTGACGACCTAGTTTAGTAGACCATCCTTTGCTCAATTGCAATTCTGCCCATGCTTCAAACAAATCAAATTTATTGTTTTTATCGCTATGGATGATTTGAGGATTTTCACCCCAAAGTAAAATATCTTGAATGCTCATATAGATTTTGTAGGATTCGGTAGAATATCCTGCATTCAATCGAGCTCTTGTTACTGTAAAAAAGTCTGGTTCGCTGGCTTCTGGAATTAAATTGCCAAATCCGTGCAGATATTCGGTTCTTGGTCTAAATTCGCCATCTAAAGTAAATTGTGCTTGTGCAAATTGTAAGCAGCTTAATAAAAGTCCTAGAATTACATATTGTTTTTTCATTTTTTTTGATTTTTAAGTTATGGTTGTTCTTTATTTGTTTTCTTTTTAGATGCTGCTTATATTTCATTATTCAAATATATAAGTAGCTGTTTTTTTGTTATATGATATATCTCATGTAATTTTTAGTGCTCTAAAAAATCTATAAGATGCTTTCTGTATTTGTAATAATCGTCGTGTTCCAGTACAGATTTTCGGGTTCTGGGGCGTTCAAAGTCTATGTTTAAAATATCACCTATTTTGGCTTTGGGTCCGCTGGTCATCATCACCACACGGTCTGCTAAAAAGATGGCTTCATCTACATCGTGGGTAATCATTACTGCCGTAATTTTTTCTCTGTTCCAAATTTCAATTAAGATATCCTGAAGCTCGCCTCTGGTTAAAGAATCCAGCATCCCAAAAGGTTCGTCTAACAATAATACTTTGGGTTTTATGGCAAAAGCTCTGGCAATACCTACACGTTGTTGCATCCCTTGGGATAGCTCGGATGCACGTTTGTTAAACGCATCTTCCAAACCTACTTTTTGCAAATAGTATTTAGCGATATCGTTGCGTTGAGCTTTAGTGGCGTCTGGAAATACTTGATTTATACCTAATAATACATTTTGAAGTGCCGTCATCCAAGGCATTAAACTGGGCGATTGGAAAATAACACCTCTATCGGGGCCTGGGCCTTTTATGTGTTTTCCTAGTACTGAAATATTCCCTCCAGAAATGTCATTAAGTCCCGCAATCATGGAAAGCATGGTTGTTTTACCACAACCGGAATGTCCAATGATGGTAACGAACTCTTCCTTTCTTATTTGAAGATTTAAATCTTCCAGAACTACATAATCACCTTTTGGTGTTGGATATACTTTCTTAAGGCTCTTTAAATCCAACATCACCTCATTCGAAGGGAAAAGCCCATTATCATCTAGAGTTGTTGTTCTATTTGCTGTTATTATACTCATGGTTTTTCTTATTAAAATCGGTTTACAAAATCTTTAGGGGTTAACTCAGGAAGTACATACTCTGTTTTAGATACCGATTTCCGTTCATTTCCAATATCCATTAAATACTCAATAATGGCATTTCTGGTTTTCTTGAAATTTGGGTTATCGTTTAGTTCCGTTTTATCTCGTGGACGGTCAATATCAATTTTAAACTCAGGTCCTAAAGTGGCATTTGGTCCTGGACGCAGTGGAATAATACGATCTGCCATGTAAATACCTTCATCTACATCGTTGGTAATCAATAGGGCAGTGCGTTTGTCTTTTCCCCAAATGTTTAAAATTTCATCTTGTAAATTACCACGTGTTAAAGCATCTAAAGCACCAAGAGGTTCGTCCATAATGATCATTTCGGGTTTCATAGCTAAAGCGCGTGCTACTGCAACACGTTGACGCATACCACCTGATAATTCTTTTGGGCGTTTGTTGATGGCATGCGATAAGCTTACCATTTCCACATATTCAGCAACAATGCCGTTTATCTCAGCCTTACTTTTTTTAGGAAATGCCTCTTTCACAGCCATATAAATGTTCTGTCCAACCGTTAACCAAGGCAATAACGAGTAATTTTGAAAAATAACCCCACGCTCATGGCTTGTTCCAACAACAGGTTCGCCTTTAAACAACACCTCGCCACTGGTGGGTTGCAACAATCCGTTTATTAAGTTTACCAAGGTTGTTTTTCCGCTACCAGTAAATCCAACAATAGCAACAAACTCACCTTCTTCAATAGACAAATTAATGTTTGAAAGTACCTCGGTGGCATGTTCGCCCTTTCCGTAGGTTTTATAAATATTATTTAATTCTAAGTATGCCATTTGTTTTCTGTTTATTTGTTGATTTGGTTATTTGTTGAATTGTTGGTTACGACTAAACGTTTGTACAATTCAACAGTTAAACATTTACTTAAATTCCATCATTCTTATTGAAAGAAATCATGTTTTGAACGGTAAGCATTATTCTGTCCAACAAAAATCCAATACCACCAATAACAAACATGGCAACAATTATTTTTGAGTTAGAATCTATAGCACCATTTTGGAATTCTTCCCAAACAAACGATCCTAAACCAGGACTTTGAGCCAACAATTCAATAGCAATAAGCACCATCCAAGACACTGAAAGTGTAATTCTTAATCCGGTAAATATTAATGGTAAAGCAGATGGTAATATCACTTTAAATACTTTTTGAAAGGTGCCCAGTTTCAATACTTTTGCTACGTTTATATAATCTTTGTCAACCGATGATACCCCCATGGCCGTATTTACCAGCGTAGCCCACATAGAACATAAACCAACACTAATAAACGAGATGATGAAAGCACTATCAGAATTTGAATCTTTGGTTAATGTTTTTACAATCATAAAAACCAATAACAACCAAACTACGGGAGATACGGGTTTGAAAATTTGAATTAACCAGTTAACCGAGCTTCTTAAGGTTTTGCTTAGTCCTATTACAATTCCTATTGGAACTGCAATAAGCAATGCTAAAAGAAAACCTGCAAAAACCGTTTTAATACTGGTTAAAATCTGGTCTACAAACGATGGTCTTCCGGTATAGGTGATGGCATCTTTGCCTTCGGCTATTCGTTTTGCATTTAAAGCAGCTGTTTTTTCAATAAAGGCTTGTTTGTCGGCCCTGATTGTGAAATGGTCATCAAGCAAGGTGTTAAAAGACCCCCAAACTTGGGCAGGAGATGGTAATGTGTTTGGTTGGCATTTTACGGCACCCGATGCTATACATGCTTCCATGGCATCGGCTGCTTCCTGCCCTTGTTCGGATAATGCTTTTTCAATTTTGTAAGCGGCTTCAGTATTGTATAGTGCTTGAGATCCCATGTGCCATAGCCCTATAAATAAAAGCATGGAAGCAAGAGGCACTACAACTTTTCGTAAGAAGTTTCTAAAATCTTCTTTTTCAATCTTCCCAGTGAATATCAATTTTAAGGTTCTTAAAAACTCGAATCCCATAAACTTGGTTATCTTATCTAATGTGATGCTTTGCTTCATGATTACTAACTTTTTGTGTGTTTTTATTTTTTATCCTTATTTCCTATAGAGAAACTATTGATGTAGCCAATGGGGTCTTTAGCGTCGTATTTGGTGCCATCAATAAAATCGGTTGTTGCAGGTTTGTATCCATCTGTATTTGGCACATCGCTAGCAGGAATGTGTCCTTCAGCCACCAATAAATCGGCTGCTTTTTTCCAGATGTCTGGTCTGTAAATCTTTTTAATGGTTTCAGCATACCAACCTTCAGGTTTTGGAGCTGGAATTTGTCCCCATCTACGCATTTGTGTTAAGAACCAAATACCATCAGAGTAAAAAGGATAGGTAGCATTGTATTTGTAGAATACGTTAAAGTCTGGCATCTCACGTTTGTCGCCTTTTTCGAATTCAAAAGTACCTGTCATGGAATTTGCTAAAACCACTTCATCAGCACCTACATATTGAGACATTGATAATATTTTTACAGCTTCGGCTCTGTTGCTTGGTTCGTCTAACCATTTACCTGCACGAATCAAGGCTTTGGTAACGGCAATGGCTGTGTTTGGGTTTTCTTCAACAAACTTTTTGGTCATTACAAACACTTTTTCTGGGTTGTTTTTCCAAATGTCATAGTTTGTTACAACCGGTACACCAATCCCTTTAAACACCGCTTGTTGGTTCCATGGTTCGCCTACACAGTATCCGTAAATAGTTCCTGCTTCAAGAGTTGCCGGCATTTGTGGTGGCGGTGTTACAGATAGCAATACATCGGCACCAATTTGTCCTTGTACGTTATCGGCAGTGTACATACCAGGATTTATTCCTGCTGCGGCTAACCAATATCTGATTTCATAATTGTGAGTAGATACTGGGAATACCATACCCATTTTAAAGGCGTTTCCTTTGTTTTTATATTCTGTAATTACGGGTTTTAAAGCATCTGCTTTTATAGGGTGCACGGGTTTGCCATCGGCATCTTTTGGTACATTTGGTTTCATTTTAGCCCAAACATCGTTAGATACGGTAATACCATTTCCATTCAAATCCATAGAGTAAGCGGTTACTAATTCCGCTTGTCTACCAAAACCAGCACCTGCGGCTATTGGTTGTCCTGCAAGCATGTGAGAACCATCTAATTGACCATCAATAACACGGTCTAAAACATTTTTCCAGTTCGATTGTGCTTCCACAGAAACAAATAAGCCTTCATCTTCAAAAAAGCCTTTTTCTTTGGCAATAGCTAATGGTGCCATATCTGTTAATTTGATAAACCCAAAAGTTAATTGTGGCTTTTCAATATCTAATGTTTTTGTTTTAGAAGTTTCTGTAGTTACTTCTTCAGTTGATGCTTTTTTTGTTTTTCCACCACAGGCACTTAGTAATAGTCCTAGTGATAAGATCCATGTTGATTTTGTTAATAGTGATTTCATATTGCTTGATTTTATTTAATAAGTATTAATACTTAATTACAGGGCAAATATATAAGTAGTATTGTTTTTATTCAATGACATACAACATGTAACAATAACCTTTTATGCATGTTTAAAGGACTTAAACAACATGAAAAAAACTGCTATAAAACAGTTTTATGATTTAATTATTTGAAAAATAATTAGTTATGATTTGTTAATTAGAGCAAACGGTTTTACGTATTAATACGTAAAACCGTTTATTTTGTTGCTAGATTAATTAAGTAATTAGATCTGTAAGTATATGAAAGGAAGTATTTATTTGATAATTTTAAAGAACTGCAAATTGACAATTAATGTAGAGAGCGTTATTTGTCATTCATTTTTTTAACCCACTCCAATTGGGTTAATCCAATATATTTTTTGTCATTACCATAGGGGTCGAAACCTCCTTTTAAATAAGCTTTAATAAGCTTCATAGGAATTGTGTCTTTTAGTTTAACAGGGACCTCATAGGTGTGGTTTCCATGAAAATCATGACATTCAATACAGGTGAACCATTGTTTATTGGCAATAAGTGTTTTATGTGAGATGTCTAAAGGATCGTCTTCAACTTCTAAATCTTTATGACAGTTCATACAATAGTTCATGCTTACAGAAGCTATCGTTACGCGTTCGCCTTTATGTTCGGTATGGCACGTGATGCATGTTGTAGCATTTATTTGCTTGATAGCATCACTAAATCTAGGTTCTGTAAATCGATGCGTTGGATGTCTGTCATTAGGTCTATCATGGCAACTTAAACAGTTGTCGACTGTTACATCACTGGTTCCAAAATCAACACTATTTTTACGCATCCCAACAGCATGTTCTATATTGGATTGCATTTGTTGCATCAGATTTCCTTTCGCATCTGCATGACATGCTATGCAGGAAACATCGGCATGGCTAGAATTCATTGGGCCCAATGAAATATATTTTTCAGAAGATTCTAAATTTAGAAATATGAATAGAAGGCCTCCTATAGTTAGACCTGTAATTCCACCAATAAATTGCCTTCTTCTTAATGGACTTACTTTAATCATAATGATTTGAATTATAGATTGATAGTGATTTTTTCGCTTTTAGGGTAGCTGATACAAGTAAGGATGTTTCCTTTGTCAACTTCTGTCTGTGATAAGAAGTGTCCTGCGGTCATTTCAATGTCTCCAGAAACGCAAACAGCTTTACAAGTTGAACAAACCCCAGATCTACAAGAGTATGGCAAGGCAATATTGTTTGCCATGGCTACTCTTAATATGGATTTGTCTCCTGGCACCTGTATTTGATGTGTTTTGCCCTGAAAAATGATCTCTACATCACTCATGAAATCTTTTCCTGAAACTTTAACTTTAGGCTTTTTAAATACTTCAACAATTATTTCATTAGGTTTCACATGGTTATTAATTAGTATTTCCTTTGTTTTCTCCATGAATCCGAAAGGGCCACAAATCATGTAAACATTATTCTCAAAATTAATATGGTGTTTATTTAAGATTTTAATATATAAGTCATTGGTAGCTAATCCATCATGGTAGTTTTCATGTGGTTCCTTATTATCAGCCAAAATATGCTCTACATTAAATGTGTTGGGATAAGCTTCTTTTAAAGCTAATATCTCTTGATGAAAAATAATGGACGTTTTATCCCTATTGGCGTAGATAAGTAAAACCTTGGATTTAGGTTCGTTTGTGAGAACCGATTTAATTATAGAAAATACAGGTGTTATCCCACTTCCACCAGCAAAAAGAACATATTGTTTTTCTTCATTTTTTTTAGGCTCTACGTAAAAGCTTCCTTGTGGTTTATCAATTTCCAGTGCATCACCAATTTTTAAATTTTGACATATAAAATTTGAAACCAACCCTTTGTCAACTTGCTTAACGGTTATTTTTAAATCCTTATCAGTATAAGGGTTGCTACTAAAGGAATAGGATCGTTTTTCTATTTTATTATTTATGGGGACATGCAGGGTTAAAAACTGGCCTGGTTTGTATTTAACTTTATTAAAAAAATTGCCATTTTTAAAAAAGATACTAACGGCATCATTCGTTTCTCTTTTTATATCTTTTACAACTAACTTCATTTATTTTTTAGTTTTCAGCTTTTATTTATAGTAAAATACCATGCTTATATGAAAAAACATTAGTATAGTAATAACCATTGAAAATGCTACGTGAGTAATCATCCATCCTTTAAATAAGATCTCGTTAGTGGATTTTATAACATCTAAATTAAAATAACCTATAAAGTTGTTTACGAGAAAAATATAGGTTAATAACATGAGGTATCCATAACCAAAACTCATGCTGTGAAAGTAAAAAAGTAACGGGCTTAAAGCTCCAAACCATTTATGAAGACTGGTAACTTTAAAAGAATATTTTTTTAGTTTTTTTACGATTCGGCTAAAAGTTAACAACCATTGTATTCCAATAAATAGAGCTAAACCAAGGCCAGACCACCTTTTAAAAAGCTCTTCTTGTTGCATATTATATAGCCATTCCCATTTGAGTCCCAAAATAAACTGCATCAAGTACAGAAATAGTAATAGAAGACCAACACTTGTTAATTTATTAATTTTCACTTAAAAAAGATCTTTTGGTTTATTAAAAAGCGGTTTTTTACTTTAATCCAGATTATTTGAACGCTAGCAAGTTTTTCATGGTTCCAAAAGAGGACAGTTTTCGAACACTATCTAAAAACACATCTGGTTTTGGTAAATAATTACCTTTAGAAGGCCATTTGTCTCCAATCTCAGGCTTCGGACTGTTTTTAAAATTCTCAATTTCATTTAAATATTCAATATAGGTATCTACCGTACCTTTAGCGTAAGCATTTAATACCTTAATAGCATCGCCATAACTTAAGGAATCGGCTGGGTATTGCCACGTTGTAGAGCCCATAACGTCTCCTAACTTCCAATCAGTTTTAGAAGTTTGTTTATGATTGTTGTGGCATGTAACACAGGCATCTGCACTGGCTAAGTCGGCAAACATAGCGGTGTGTAATTTTTGCTCTTCATCATAAAAAAATTGTGGTTTTTGATCTTTTTTGATCTTTTCAAATAAATTGGCTTGCTTTCCTTTAAGTTTATTTGCATTGTTAATTGGAAAGTCCGATCCTAGATATAAGCCTAATGGCACAGTGCCTTTTCTAATGCTTGTAGCTATTCCTCTTAAAAATAATGCTGGTAAAGGACCTGCCTCTACATCATTTTTTCTCCAATCCTCATCAAACTTCATTCCTTGCTTTTTGCCTTCACCAACAATTGCTTTGGTGTACAGTGTTCTGGTAATATCATTTTCTTTGGCTACCATTTCCAAAACCTCGTCTACAGAAAAAACTTTTTCGGCAGATGCTGTTTCTTCTTTCTCATCAGGTACACCACCGCAGGCATTTAGTATTAAAGACAGAACAGCTAATAAGGCTGTTTTTATAATGGAAGTATATATTGAATTTTTCATAATTGGTTTGGTTTTTTTGTTAAAATTAATAAGAAGCGTCTATCATTACTGTCGCCATAGTGCCATACACATCGGTCCAGGCGTCTTTAACTTCAGGTGTAAAATCGTCACCAAGGCCTATTGCTAGGGTGCCTAATAATGCGGTACCTACGGTATCGTAATGAGATGGTTTTACTTGATACTCAACATGGCGTTTCCCTAGATTTTGTAAAACAGGAACTAACATGTCTAAATTGCTTAATCCTGCAACAGCACTAGATAACATCATCATTAATTTATTGCCCTGTTCTACCATAGCCTCGTCACTTGATGGAAAAAGAGGTTTGAGTGCTGGGTCTAATTCAAATAACTTTGTGTAAAATATTTTTGCAGCTGTTGGTGCTATTGGTTTTACTTTTTCAAAAGATTCTTGTACCAGTGTAATTGTTTTTTGTTCCATGATTAGTTCTTTTTAAGGTTTTTATGTAAATACTTATTTTACTAAGTATTTGAAATTAAGTATTTTCAAAAGTAATTGAACACATTGTTAAATAATATGCTATAATACAAGAGCACTTATCTTTTTTAACACCTTATAAACTGCTATTTTTAATACAAAAAGATGGTTTTATACCATGAAAACTTGTTTAAACTTTTCATAATTGGCTAGAAAATGGTCATTTTTTGTCCATATGCCTCCCAGTCCCATTGGCTACGCCGAATCTACGATTTCACTAAAACAGTCCACTGGACTGTTTACTCACGACACTTAATTATTTGAAAAATACGTGTTCGTGAACCTTACGGTTTCTTAACGCTCAGCCCTATCTTTCCTTCCTTAACATGCTATGCAACTAAAAAAGCCTTCAATTGTACAATGGGCGGGGTGTTAAAGATAACCCACAGGGTTATTTTAGCGAACGAGCCAGCTGGCGCAGGGTTACATTTCACTTCAATCAAAAAAAGTTTAAACGAGTTCCATAAAAAAAACCACCTGTATAGGTGGTCTTAATCTATTAATTTGTATGTATGAGTAGCTAATTACTATGTATTCTAGCTCCCTAAGTAGTAATGATGCTCTTCAATTTCTTGCTTAAGCGCTTTTTCATTTAAAATTCCAATTCTTTTTCCATTGGCAGCAATCAGCTTTTCCTTTTTTAAAGCAGAAAATATACGAATAACTTGCTCTTCAGTGGTGCCTGCATAATCTGCATATTCTTTTCTGCTTAATGGCAGGTTTAGAAACCCTCTTAAGTCACCAAACTTTCTGTTAATATATAATAAGGTATCAATAACCCGTTCTCGAACGGTCATCTGGGATATGGATTTTACTTTAGATTCGCTTCTGTTGAGTTCGTTAGCATAAAAAAGCATAAAATCGTAAGCGAATTTCGGATTGTTTAATAAAGCTTCTTGCAGGCTATTCTTAGAAAAATAACACAATGTCGTATCTTCTAAGGCAATCGCACCAATGGAATAATATTCTTCAGTACCAAATCCACGATGTCCTATAATTTCACCTTCTTTAGCAAATCGAACAATTTGTTCTCTACCATTAATACCTGTTCTAAATACTTTTGCCTTCCCTTTTAGGACAAAAAACAAACCGTTTACTGGGGCTCCCTCCATTATAAATTGTTGTCCCTTTTTACATCTAAGATTGCTTTTGTTCTCGGTAATTTTAAAATTCTCCAAAGTCAAAAGATTTTTCTTAATTAAGCAATCGTGGTTTACACAAGCATCGCACGATGTATTGAGTACTACACGTTTTCTTATAATGCTATGGTTGGTATTTTGAGTAGTTGATTGCAATTAAAGATTTATTAAGCTTAGTTAATAGTATGTTATAGTAGCAAATATACGTATTTATACTTAATATTTTATGATAAATACGTATTTTTGTGAGTTTCATAAAATAGCAATAGCTTTATTAGGGACTTTAAAATAATAAACTCTTTATTTTACTTACTACGTATTTTTTCTTAATTAGTTCATGTCATAGAGGCTTTGTAAATTGTTTTTCGTTATATTTACAAAGATATAACGAAAAGTATTATGACATCCATTGAAGAAGCCATTCAATTTGTTAAAAAGCATAGTACGCCACTTTTAAAGAGTACTTGCAAGCCTGTTGAAAAAGCAGGAGGGTATAAACTTTTTGAGAATGTTTATGCTCCGATTAATATGCCTCCTTTTAGGCAATCGGCTATGGATGGTTATGCGTTATGCTTGCATGATGGTTTAACTTATAATTTAATAGGAGAAGTAAAGGCAGGAGATGCCCATCAACCTGTTCTGAAGAAAGGAGAAGCGGTACGTATTTTTACGGGTGCTCCTGTTCCTGATACGGCCAATGCGGTTATGATGCAGGAAAAAGTAGTTGTAGATGGAGGTTTTATAACGGTGCAACACCAGATTGCAGTTGATACAAACATTCGTCCTTTAGGTGAGCAAGTAAAAATGGGCGCATTGGCTTTGTCCAAAAATACTAAGTTAACGCCAGCGGCAATTGGATATTTAAGTTCGTTGGGTATTTCAAAAGTCAAGGTTTTTAAAAAGCCAACTATTGCGTTAATTACTACGGGTAATGAGTTGGTGGATGCTGGTAGCGATTTGACTTTCGGAAAAATATACGAGAGTAATTCAAAAACGCTTTTAAGTGCGCTTTATAGTTTGAAATTTTACGATGTTACCATACATAAAGTGGAAGATGATTATGATGAAACACTTTTTAAACTGAAGACTGTTATTGATGAAACCGATTTAGTGATAATTACCGGTGGTATTTCGGTGGGCGATTACGATTTTGTTGGAAAAGCACTGAACGAACTGGGGGTGACCGAGCATTTTTATAAAGTGAAACAAAAACCAGGTAAGCCTTTATTCTTCGGAACAAAAAATAACACATCCATATTTGCGTTACCCGGAAATCCTGCTGCTGCTTTAACTTGTTTTTATGTGTATGTGTATGTGGCATTGCAAAAAATGATGGATAACGAGGTGGTTGGGTTGCCACGTGTACAAGCTAAATCAATTTCAAATTTTAAAAAGAATGGTGACAGACCGCAATTTTTAAAAGCTATTCATAGCGATAATCAAGTCGAAATTTTAGAAGGACAAAGTTCTGCCATGCAACAAACATTTGCCATATCGAACGCATTAGTGTTTGTGCCTGAATCTATTGAAACGATTGAAAAAGGAGATTTGGTAGAAGTTATTTTGCTGCACATATAAACAGAAAACTATGAGCTACAAAATAAAAAGCAGAATATGGATTGAATGTAATGAACACGTGCTTTTAGGCGAAGGACGCGTGCAACTATTAAAAGCTATAAACGAAACAGGTTCGTTATCTAAAGCTGCTAAAACCTTAAATCTATCTTATAAAAAAGCTTGGAATTTAATTGACTCAGTAAACAAATCGGCAAAAAAACCGGTGACCATAAATTCAACTGGAGGCAAAGGTGGAGGAGGCGCTGAATTAACCGATTATGGCAAAGCCTTAATTCTGGTTTTTGATGAAATCAACCAAAATTGTTGGGAGTTTTTAGATCAACAATTAGTCAAAATTGAAAATTTGTAGCTGGTAGCCAATAATCATTAAAAAATAATCAATAGAAAAATGCTTGAAACCCAAAGTATAGCCCTGTTTTTAATACTGCTCCCCATTGTAGCGTTCCTTTACGCAAGCGTAGGTCATGGTGGCGCCAGTGGTTATTTGGCATTAATGGCTTTGTTTTCATTTGTGCCCGAAACCATGAAACCCACTGCTTTAGTGCTCAATTTATTTGTTGCAGGCATTTCATTTTACTATTACTATAAAGGTGGTTACTTTAACAAAAAACTGTTTTTATCGTTTGCAATAGCATCCATTCCATTGGCGTTTTTGGGAGGTACTATAGAAATTGATGCTTCCATCTATAAAAAATTATTAGCCGTTTTATTGGTGTTCGCCATTTTAAAAATGCTGAATGTTTTTGGAAAAGAAAGTGAATCTATAAAAGAAGTGAAGCTTTGGCAAGGGCTTTTGGTAGGCGGTATAATTGGATTCTTTTCGGGGCTTATTGGTATTGGGGGCGGTATCATTTTAACGCCGTTAATATTGTTGCTTCATTGGGGGAATATGAAAGAAGCTGCAGCAGTTTCCGCCTTGTTTATTTGGGTGAATTCCGCAGCAGGACTTGTAGGTCAATTAAGTAGTGGCGTAAAATTAGAAATAGAAACCTTTGTTTTGGTATTGGTTGCCTTAATTGGAGGTGTTTTAGGAGGCTATTTTGGAAGTAAAAAGATAAACAATCAAAGTTTGCGATACATCTTAGCTTTTGTGCTTTTAATTGCATGCGTAAAATTATTTTTCAAATAAAATGATGGACAAAAAACACATAACAGGTATTATTCTTTCTGGTGGAAAAAGTTCGCGTATGGGGAATGATAAGGGGTTTTTATTGTATGATGGAAAACCGTTCGTTCAACATAGTATAGAAGTATTGATGCCCTTAGTTTCAAGAATAATGATTGTTTCCAATAGTGAAGATTACGATATTTTTGGGCTAGAACGTATTGAAGATGTTATTGAAAATGCAGGTCCGTTGGCTGGAATTTATTCGGGATTGAAGCAGTCTTCAACAGCATATAATTTAGTGTTGAGTTGCGACATTCCTTTGATTAAAACGGACATTTTAAAAAAACTGATAGAAGCCATTGATGATGAAGCAGAGGTTATTCAAATTGAAAGCCAACATAGAAACATGCCTCTCATAGCACTTTATAAAAAAACATGCGAACATATTTTTTTAGACCTTTTAAATGCCGGTGAACGAAGATTGCAATTTGCAGTCAATCAATGTAAAGTAAAAAATGTGGTATTGGATAATGAAGAGGCATGCTTTACAAAAAACATCAATACCCCAGAACAATTAAACGATATTTTAAAATGAAAATTACTGTAAAATATTTCGGAATGATAGCAGAAACAACACAATGTGAAGAAGAAATCATTGATTTTTCGGGAAATGTCGTTTCTGATTTTTTAAAAATATTACACTCAAAATACCCCAAATTAAAAAACAAGGAGTTCCAAGTTGCTCAAAACCAAGAATTGGTATCGTTAGAATCAAGAGCTACAGGACAAGAAATCGCATTATTGCCACCTTTCGCAGGCGGATAAACATCCTGCAAGGTTTAAAAACCTTGTAGGTTTGACTTGCTCTTTTATACCTACAAGGTTTTTAAACCTTGCAGGTTAAATAGAACCTTGCAGGTTAAATAAAATGAACAGATACACCAGACATATCATCCTTTCAGAAATTGGTCAAACAGGTCAAGAGAAGCTCTTGAACGCTAAAGTTTTAGTGGTTGGTGCTGGCGGACTGGGGTGTCCTGTGCTGCAATATTTAGCCGCAGCAGGTATAGGCACTTTGGGCGTTATAGATTTTGATGTGGTTGAAGTATCCAATTTACAGCGTCAGGTATTATTCGGAACTTCTAGTTTAGGGCAAAATAAAGCAGAAGCCGCAAAAAAACGATTGGAAGATTTGAATGATGAGATATCCATTATAGCCTATCCAGAAAAGTTAACCTATCAAAATGCTATCATTTTATTCAAGCAATTTGATATCATCGTGGATGGTTCCGATAATTTTGAAACGCGTTATTTGGTGAACGATACTTGCATCATAACCAACAAGCCTTTGGTGTTTGCTGCTATTTATAAGTTTGAAGGTCAGGTATCTGTGTTTAATTATAAAAACGGACCGAGTTATAGATGTTTGTTTCCAAATCCGCCAAAAAAAGATGCAGTTCCTAATTGCACCGAGATTGGTGTTTTAGGTGTTTTACCAGGAATTATTGGGAGTATGCAAGCCAATGAAGTGCTGAAAATCATCTTAGGTATTGGAAATGTTTTAAGCGGAAAATTGCTTTGCTATAACGCATTAAATTCTCAAACATCCATTTTAAAGATCAATAAATCTGAAACGGAAATAGCTAAAGTTTTAAAGGAACAAAGTAATTTTCATAAAAAACAATTAATAGAAAATTGTGATTTTACAACTTCTGAAATTTCTATCAAAGACATTTCAACGTTTGAAAACATGCAGTTTATAGATGTTCGGGAATTGCATGAACTTCCAAAAATTGAAAGCATCCCTATCATCTCAATTCCTTTAAGTGAACTTGAAAATTCAATAAATAAAATAGATACTGAAAAGCAAAAAGTGGTTTTTTGTCAATCAGGTATTCGAAGTAAGCAAGCGGTTTCTATTTTAAATAAAGCAAATATTAAAAACTGCTATAGTTTGAAAGAAGGTGTTAAACAAATAATTGATGCTTACGAGGTTTTGAAAACCTCGCAAGATTAACAGAATAAATGAACTTGACCTACAAGGTTTCAAAAACCTTGTAGGTCTCAAAAGAATATAAATCATGACAGATAAAAAGGTAAAAAGCGTATTTAAACAAGGGGCGATTTCTTCAGAATTTATAGGAGAGTCCATCGCAAAACACCAAACTAAAACCAGTATTGGTGCCCATAACATATTTTTAGGTCAAGTTAGAGCCGATGTTATTGATGAAAAGACCGTTTCAGCTATAGAATATACGGCCTATGAAGATATGGCAAACCAAAAATTTCACGAGATTCGTGAAGCAGCTTTTGAGAAGTTTGAACTCACTTGCATGCACATTTACCACAGTTTAGGTATTGTGAAAGCAGGCGAAATTTGTCTTTTTGTGTTTGTGTCTTCACCTAGAAGAAAAGTAGTTTTTGAAGCTTTAGAATATATTGTAGAAGAAATAAAAGCGCACGTTCCGGTTTTTGGAAAGGAGATTTTTGAAGATGATACACATCAGTGGAAAGTTAACAATTGATTATTTTTTATTGATTATTTATTATTAAAACCTACCATGAAAGAGCAATTAAAAATAAGGACTAAAGTGTTTGCCCACAACTGTGTTAAATTAACGCAATCCTTTCCAAACACGTATTTGGCTAATCATATTAAAGGACAACTGATTAGATGTTCAACTTCTGTAGCAGCAAATTACAGAGCTACATGTATTGCGCAATCTAAACCAAGTTTTATTGCAAAAATTAGTATTGTTATAGAAGAAGTAGACGAGTCTAATTTTTGGTTGGAATTTGCTTTAGATGAAAACTTAATTTCTAAAGAAGCAATAGATTGTTTGTTAAAAGAATCACGCGAATTAACTTCTGTTTTCATAGCATCAAGAAAAACCGCGATTTCTAATAATCAATAATAATTAAACAATAATAAATCAAAAAATGGTAGATATCACACATAAAAACACCACATTACGCACCGCAGTAGCACAAGCTATTGTAAAGGTGAGTAAACCCGAAACCATTGAAGCTATTCAAAACGATACTGTTCCTAAAGGAAATGTATTTGCTATGAGTAAAGCAGCAGGTTTATTAGGTGTAAAACGAACACCCGATATTTTACCCGATTGCCATCCATTACCCATAGAATATACAGGAGTAGCATATGAAATAAACGGATTGGAAATCACCGTTTTATTTACTGTAAAAACCATTTATAAAACAGGGGTAGAGGTGGAAGCGATGCATGGTGCCAGCGTTGTGGCTCTAAATATGTACGATATGCTGAAACCTATTGATAAAGGTATTGAGATTCATCATATAAAATTGCTGAACAAAAAAGGAGGGAAGTCCGATTTTAAAAACCGATTTAGAACCGATATTACCGCTGCGGTTATTGTGTGTTCCGATACAATTTCGGCAGGACATAAAGAAGATAAAGCAGGAAAGGCTATTATTGAAAAACTAAAAATCTGCGGTGTTCAAACGGAAGCTTATGAAATAATTCCGGATGCATTGGAAGTGATTCAAAACAAAGCAAAACAGTATCAAGAACAAGGTGTGGATTTAATAATTTATACAGGAGGTACGGGGCTTTCGGCACGCGATGTTACTCCAGAAGCATTGGCACCGCTTTTAGATAGGCGCATCCCGGGTATTGAAGAGGCCATTCGTAGTTATGGACAGGATAGAACGCCTTACTCCATGTTGTCCAGAAGTGTGGCAGGTACCATAAAAAACACGTTGGTATTGGCGTTACCGGGTTCAACTAACGGAGCAAGTGAATCTATGGATGCCATATTTCCATCGGTTTTACACATTTTTGGTATTTTAAGAGGAGCGAGACATGACTAAAGTGTTTATTCGTGGAATCGTTAAGTCGTTTTACTGATTACACGATTCAACGATTCAACAATGAAACAGGACAAAAAAATGAGCGAAAACAAAAACATATTACAAGATTTACACGGCAGAAATCATGCATATTTGCGTATTTCATTAATTGAACGCTGTAATTTACGTTGTTCGTATTGCATGCCCGAAGAAGGTGTGCAGCTATCACCTAAAAGCCATTTAATGACTTACGAGGAAATCTACGACATCGCTAAAACCTTTGTGAAACATGGGGTTACAAAAATAAGATTGACTGGTGGAGAGCCTTTAATCAGAAAAGATATTCCTATCATTTTAGAAAAACTGGCTACACTTCCTGTGGAATTATCAATCACTTCAAACGCTGTTATTATTGATAAGTTTATTGATGTTTTAAAAGAGCATGGTGTCAATAAAATCAATCTTAGTTTAGACTCTTTAGATAGAGAAAAATTCAAACACATAACGCGTCGTGATCAATTTGACATCGTGTATAAAAACCTTTTGCTTTTAGTGAAAGAAGGTTTTAATGTAAAAGTGAATGTCGTATTGATGAAAGGTTTTAATGAAAATGAAATCATCGATTTTATCAACTTAACTAAAAGCATGCCTATATCGGTTCGTTTTATTGAGTTTATGCCCTTTGACGGTAATAAATGGGATATGGGTAAAATGGTTTCTTATGCAGAAGTGATGGCTTATGTTAATGCCTCTTTCTCCAAAGAAAACGTACAACGTTTACAAGATGCGCCAAACGATACCTCAAAAAATTATAAAATATCAGGTTATAAAGGTAGTTTTGCTGTGATTAGTTCTGTTACCAATCCGTTTTGTGATTCCTGTAACAGATTGCGTTTAACCGCTAACGGCCAATTAAAAAACTGTTTATTTTCCTCAACAGAATCTGATTTGCTTACAACACTTCGTGAAGGCAAATCCATAGAACCTATTATTCAAAAAGCAGTACAAGCTAAGTTTAAAGTGCGAGGTGGTATGGATACGCTTAAAAAACTTCAAGAACCCAAATTACATAACAATAATAGGAGCATGATTACTATTGGAGGGTAGTTGTTGTTCTTATTTGATTCTTAAAAAATTATCGAAATTTTAAATAGGATAAATTTGTCCGTTATTTAATTTAGGTTTATTTTTGTGAAAAATTTTAGAGCAATACGTTTTAAAATAAGATAAAAATGTCCTTTATAAAACATTTGCTATTGAGTGAACATAATAACTAAAAATAACCTAAATAAAATAACAACAACATGACTAAGAAAACCAAAATCTAAATTATTCTAAAGAACAAGTAAAAATTTAAAAATCAACAAAATCATATAAAAATGAAAAAAACATGGATTGTATTTATTAGTGTTGTAACGCTATCGTTTATTACGCTAATTTGGATAGGGACAGAGGTTTACCAAACACAACCTCCCATACCGGAAACGGTTATTGTTAAAGAAACCAAAGAAGTTCTATATACAAAGGATGATATTCAAACAGGGCAAAACGTTTGGGAATCGATAGGCGGTATGGAAGTAGGTTCTATTTGGGGACACGGCAGTTATGTGGCACCCGATTGGACTGCCGATTGGATTCACAAAGAAGCTACTTTTATGCTTGAAACTTGGGCACAAAATGATTATAGTTCAAATTATGAATTTTTAAATGTTGAACAAAAAGCAGTTTTGAAAGCGCGTTTAATTAAAGATGTTAAAACGAATACCTTTAATGAATCAGACAGATCGATTACGATTTCTGAAAGCAGATTAGCCGCCATTAAAGAAAACATCAAACATTACAAATCTATTTTTTCTGAAGGAAAAGAAGAATACGCCATACCAAAAGGGGCACTTGTTGATGAAGCAAAGTTGGAACAACTAAATGCATTCCTTTTTTGGACCTCTTGGGCAGCCAGTACAAACCGCCCCGGAAAAGAATACACCTATACATCCAACTGGCCTCACGAACCATTAATTGATAACACCATTACAACCGATTCTATCATCTGGTCTGGCTTATCTATTGTGTTACTTTTACTATTTATTGGGATTCTTACTTACTACTATTTAATTAATCATGAAAAAGGGGAGTTGCTTGAAAAACCAGATGCAGACCCATTAACAAACTTGAAGTTGTTCCCAAGTCAAAAAGCCATCTTAAAGTACTTCATCGTTATTTCATTGTTAATTGCTTTACAGGTTATTTTGGGTGCAGCTACCGTTCATTACACTGTAGAAGGACAAGCGTTTTTCGGTTTCGATTTATCTAGATATTTGCCTTATTCAATAACCAGAACATGGCATACTCAGTTAGCGGTGTTTTGGATAGCCGCCACCTGGTTAGCCACTGGTTTGTTTTTAGCGCCGATGATTTCTGGCAAGGAAATGAAATACCAACGCTTTGGCATCAACTTTTTGTTCTTCGCTTTATTGGTTATCGTTTTAGGTTCCATGTTTGGCGAATGGTTGGGTGTTCACCAATTTTTAGATTTAACTACCAATTTCTTTTTTGGTCACCAAGGTTATGAATACATGGATTTAGGTCGTTTTTGGCAAATATTCCTAGGTATTGGTCTGGTGCTTTGGGTAGTTATGGTAAGTCGTCATATTCTATATGCCATTCGAAAAAACGATGCATCAAAACACTTATTGATTATACTTTTGGTATCGGTAATGGCTATTGGAATGTTCTTTTTCTCTGGATTGATGTATGGCGAAAACAGCAGCTTACCCGTTATCAACTATTGGAGATGGTGGTTGGTGCACCTTTGGGTTGAAGGTTTCTTTGAAGTTTTTGCCACCGTTGTAATTGCTTATATATTTTCTCAAATGAAAATTATATCAACTAAAACGGCTGGTCGTGTTTCCATTGCATCTGCTTCTATATTTTTAGCAGGGGGTATTATAGGCACACTTCACCATTTATATTATTCAGGAACCCCCGTGCAAGCCATCGCTTTGGGAGCTACTTTTAGTGCTTTGGAAGTAGTGCCGCTTACACTTATGGGCTTCGAAATAAGAGAAAATTGGAACCTATTAAAAAGCAGACAATGGATGCAAAAATACAAATGGCCCATTTTCTTCTTCATCGCTGTTGCTTTTTGGAATTTTGTTGGCGCCGGAGTATTTGGGTTCTTAATCAATCCGCCAATAGCCTTGTATTATATTCAAGGGTTAAACACCACAGCGGTACATGCCCACACTGCATTATTTGGCGTTTACGGTATGCTGGGGATGGGCTTTATATTAATATGTTTACGTTTTTATTCTAACAGAGCCTGGAAAAGCAAAAAACTAAAACGCGCCTTTTGGTATTTGAATATTGGTTTGGTTGCCATGGTGGTGTTCAGTTTGCTGCCTATTGGAATTATTCAAGCCTATACCTCCATCACTCAAGGCTATTCTTTTGCAAGAGAATCTGAATTATTATATTCACCAACGGTTCAAACTTTAAAATGGATGCGTATGATTGGCGATGTGATATTCTCAATTGGTATTTTCTATTTCTGCTGGTTTACCATTGATGAAACTATTTATAATTTTAAAAGAAAAAAAGTGAATGGAGAGAAATAAAATCTAAATTCACTGCATAGAAACAGCAACTTTAAGCATTTCAGTTTAAAAGTTGCTGTTTTTTTTATGGAATTATTTCAAAACTAATCTTCTTACTAAAAGATACATTTCTTACATTTAGGCAGTAAACAATTCATATGCTTAAAAAAGTTTTTGGAAGTGCTGTTTTTGGGGTAGAAGCGACCACGGTTACAGTAGAAGTGAATACCGATACAGGTATTGGTTACCATTTAGTAGGTTTGCCCGATAATGCCATAAAGGAAAGCAACTACCGTATTGCGGCGGCGCTTCAAAACAACGGTTACAGAATCCCTGGTAAAAAGATAATCATCAATATGTCGCCAGCCGATTTACGTAAAGAAGGCTCAGCGTACGATTTGACTTTGGCCATAGGCATTTTAGCTTCTTCCAATCAAATAAATGCTGAAGATTTAGAACGCTATATCATTATGGGTGAACTTTCGCTTGATGGCACTTTACAACCCATAAAAGGCGCATTGCCCATTGCTGTAAAGGCGCGACAGGAAGGTTTTAAAGGATTTATTCTTCCTAGAGAAAACGCTAAGGAAGCTGCCATTGTTAACGATTTGGAAGTTTACGGTATTGATAATATCAAGCAGGTTATTGATTATTTTGATAAAGGTGAACCTTTAGAACAAACCATTGTAAATACCCGTGAAGAATTCGAGAAAAACCTAGATTTTCCCGAACACGATTTCTCCGATGTGAAGGGGCAAGAAGGTATCAAGCGTTGTATGGAAATTGCAGCAGCTGGCGGACATAACATTATTTTAATTGGTCCACCCGGAGCAGGAAAAACCATGTTAGCCAAACGTTTACCAAGCATTTTACCTCCCATGACGCTTCATGAAGCTTTGGAAACTACCAAAATACACTCCGTAGTAGGACGTGTAAAAGATGCAGGGTTAATGGCGCAACGGCCTTTTAGAAGCCCACACCATACGATATCAAATGTGGCGCTTGTTGGTGGAGGTAGTTTTCCGCAACCGGGAGAGATTTCCTTATCACATAACGGTGTGTTGTTTTTAGATGAATTGCCTGAATTTAAGCGCGATGTATTGGAGGTTTTGCGGCAACCGTTGGAAGATAGAGAAGTCACCATTTCGCGAGCAAAGTTTACCGTTACCTATCCAAGTAGTTTTATGTTGGTAGCGAGTATGAACCCAAGTCCGGGTGGTTATTTTAACGATCCCAATGCGCCCGTAACCTCAAGTCCTGCCGAAATGCAACGGTATTTAAGTAAAATTTCTGGACCATTATTGGATAGGATTGATATTCATATAGAAGTTACACCAGTGCCTTTTGAAAAGCTATCAGAGGACAGAAAAGGCGAAACCTCGGTAGATATTAGAAAACGGGTAACCAAAGCTAGGGAAATTCAAACTGAACGTTTTAAAGAAAGTGATACGGTGCATTATAATGCCCAAATGAGCACCAAGCAAATAAGAAAATATTGTGTGTTGGATGAGGGGTCTAAACAACTCCTAAAAACCGCTATGGAGCGTTTGAATTTATCGGCACGTGCTTACGACAGGATTTTGAAAGTTTCCAGAACTATTGCCGATTTAGAAGGTGTTGAAGAAGTAAATGGTTCGCACATTAGTGAGGCCATTCAATATAGAAGTTTGGATAGAGAAGGCTGGTTGGGGTAGTGTGCCCAAGGTGTGATGGCGCTTTTTTAAGGATTTAACGATTCTTTAGCGTCATTGAAAAAAATCATAAAGGGAATGGGTACGAGTTTTTTGAGTTTCTATTTTTGCTCTCCAGGTACAAAATATTTAGTGATGGATGTTTTTTGTAGTTATAATGATGTATTTGGTCTATCGACTTTTTTATAGACTGAACTAATTTATATATTTACTAAATAATTGATGTAATGTAATTCATCACTTTTACTCAATTATAAAAATTTATATTATGAAGAAAAGCGCCAAGTCATTAACCGGTCTGAGTTATATAATCCTTTTTTTATTAAATAGTAATCTGTATGGCAGTAGTCTAGCTAAGAGTAGTAGTATTTATAGTAGCGAGCGTGTAAATGAAGAGTTGATTTCCTTTTCTCATTTTAAAAGACTAGCTCCGCCAGCACCAGTGGTAAAATCGCCCATCTATTTGTGTCAAGGTAGTTCTGCATCGCCTTTAATGGCAACGGCCTTAAGTGGGCATACGTTAATTTGGTATGGTACAGCGTCTACAGGAGGGACACCATCTTCTACTGCTCCAACACCTTCAACGACTTCAGTAGGCTCTACTACTTATTATGTTAGCCAAACAGATGGGGTAGATGAAAGTCCAAGAGCCTCTATAGTGGTAAATGTAGTTGCTGATACTGGGGGAGCAATTTTGAATTTGAGATGTGATCCATCCCAAATTTTACCAGCAGATAAGGATAGTTCTGTGTTTTTTGATTGGTCTAATAATCCCTTAAACCCTATTAATCAATATACTTATACTTATACGATTCAAGGAGGAGCTCCTGTTTCGGGAACAACAGGGCCCTCTAATCTTCAAGTTTTTGGAATGCAGCCAGGGCAAAGTGCAACCCTGACCTTGTCTTATACTTTCTATCCTTGTGCTCCTACCGAAACGATTACCTGTACTGTGCCATGTGGTACGGCAACCGTAAGCCCCGATTTTCCAGCGATACCTCCAATTTGTACAGGATCACCAGCTCCCATTTTACAGCCTACCTCACCAAATGGAATTTCAGGAACTTGGTCGCCCGCAGTTGTGAGCAACACGGCTAGCGGTAGTTATGTGTTTACTCCAGACCCGATTTTGTTTCCCTGTGCTACAGCGCAAACCTTGAATGTAACGGTATTGCCTTTGGCTTCTCCAGTTTTTAACGGGATTCCATCAACCGTTTGTCAGGGAGCCACACCTCCAATATTGCCAACAAGTTCAAATAATACACCGCCTATTACAGGAACGTGGACACCTTCGGTTGTAAATACTTCGGCTTTAGGATCTACAACGTATATATTTAATCCTGATCCAGGACAATGTGTTTCTATGACACCTACAACCGTTACCATAACGGTAATACCAAACAATGTTACACCTACATTTGATCAAGTAGGTCCAATATGTTCAGGGGATGCCTTAACAGCACTACCTACCACTTCCAATGAAGGTATTACAGGTGGGTGGTTGCCAGTTTTGAATAATACAACAACAACAACTTATACTTTTACACCCGATCCCAATCAGTGTGCTTTAAGTACGACTATGACTATAACGGTAAACCCTAATGTAAACCCAACATTTGCGGCTGTAGGGCCTATTTGCTCGGGAGATCCTTTGGCGCCCTTGCCAACAATGTCCGATAATGGTTATTCTGGTAGTTGGTCTCCTGCTATCAATAATACCAAAACAACAACATATACTTTTACGCCCAATCCAAATCAGTGTGCTTTAAGTGCTACTATGACCATAACAGTAAACCCTATAGTAAACCCGACATTTGCTCAAGTAGGTCCAATATGTTCAGGGGATACCTTGGCATCTCTGCCAACCACTTCCAATGAAGGTGTTACAGGTGGATGGTCGCCAGTTTTGAATAATACAGCAACAACAACTTATACTTTTACGCCCAATCCAAATCAGTGTGCTTTAAGTACGACTATGACTATAACGGTAAACCCTATAGTAGACCCGACATTTACTCAAGTAGGTCCAATATGTTCAGGGGATGCCTTAACAGCATTACCTACCACTTCCAATGAAGGTATTACAGGTGGGTGGTCGCCAGTTTTGAATAATACAGCAACAACAACTTATACTTTTACGCCCAATCCCAATCAGTGTGCTTTAAGTACGACTATGACGATAACCGTAAACCCTAAAGATAACCCAACATTTGCAGCTGTAGGGCCTATTTGCTCGGGTGATCCTTTGGCACCTTTGCCAACAACGTCTGATAATGGTTATTCTGGTAGTTGGTCTCCTGCTATCGATAATACCAAAACAACAACATATACTTTTACGCCTAATGCAGGACAATGTGCTAATTTGGTAAATTTGACCATAACGGTTAATCCTGTAATTAATCCTGTATTTAATGCAATACCTTCTGTTGTTTGTGAAAATTCTGGAAATTTTATTTTGCCAATAGCCTCGAATAACTCACCGGCAATTACTGGTACTTGGAGTCCCTCTTTTGTAGATAGTACCGTTTTAGGAACGGTTAATTATGTGTTTACGCCTGATGCAGGTCAATGTGCTAGTGCAACTGCAATGGATATCACGGTAAAACCATCTAATAATTTAATTAATTTTCAATGGACTGTAACTGAAGCGTTTTCAGAGAATCAAGTTATTACCATAAGTGCAATTCAGCCAGGAGATTATTTATATCAATTAGACTCGGGTCCTTTTCAAACAAGTCCTGTTTTTGAGAATGTTTCTTATGGCGAGCATACCGTAACGGTAAGTGATCCAGATGGTTGTAATGCTCCGTTAACTAAAGGAGGAATTTTTGTGGTTGATTATCCTAAATTTTTCACACCTAATGGAGATGGTCAAAATGATACTTGGAATATAAATTCTTTAACTGATGTGAATACTAAAATTTTAGTATTTGACCGCTACGGTAAACTTTTAAAAGAAATAAGACCTAATAATGTCGGTTGGAATGGTCGCTATAATGGAAAACCAATGCCTGCTAATGATTATTGGTTTGTGATTTATTATGAGGAAGGCAATGCCGCTAAAAATTTTCGATCTCATTTCTCTCTGAAAAGATAAGAAGTAAGAATAGCAACCTAAAGTGCATTTGTTTGGTTTGTATTGGCAATTTCAATTAAAATTGGAAACTAAACGAGTAAATATGGTCATTCTCCACTACCACTAAATTCCGCTTAGTATTAAAGTAAACAAAATCATTCACAGCAAAACCAAAAAGTTTTATTAGTTTTAGTATATCAAATTAAAACTATAAAATGAAAAAAATAATTTCTTTATCACTAGCCATTATAACCTTGAGTTGTAACAATACTAAGGAAGAGAAAATGGCCGTTACAGAAACTCCTGAAATAAAACAAGAGCCAGCACCCATTTTAAATTTAGAACAAGCCAATCGCTTAGCGCAACTACCGCTACATTGTATAAATACCGAGTACCCTAACAAGTTATCGCAAACACTTGGTGGTGATGCGGATTTAAAAACGCCTATGGAGTTGCATCCTGCATTTTATGGCTGTTTCGATTGGCATTCGGCGGTTCATGGACATTGGAGTTTGGTGAGTTTATTAAAACAATTTCCAAACCTAGAAAATGCGAGCGACATAGAACAACGCCTACTCAACAATATATCAAAAAAAAATATTGAATTAGAAATCAACTTTTTTTTAGGTGAACATAACAAATCGTTTGAAAGAACTTATGGTTGGGCGTGGTTATTAAAATTGGCTGAAGAACTTCATACTTGGGACACTCCTGTAGCTAGAACATTAGAAGTCAATTTGCGACCTTTAACAAATTTAATAATTGAAAAATACATTGAATTTCTACCAAAATTAAACTATCCTCAGCGTGTGGGAACGCATACCAATACATCTTTTGGTTTGTCGTTTGCTTACGATTATGCTAAAACTTTAAACCATGAATTGCTTAAGCAGGCAATAGAAGAACGTGCTAAATTTTTCTTTTTAAATGATAAGGATTGTCCCATGAGTTGGGAACCTAGTGGAAGTGATTTTTTATCGCCTTGTTTAGAAGAAGCTGCTCTAATGAAGCGTCTCTTACCTGAAGAAGCATTTAAACCTTGGTTAGATGCCTTTTTGCCGCAATTAAAAGATAAAAGTTTTGTTTTGGAAACGGGTAAGGTGTCTGATAGAACCGACGGGTATTTGGTGCATTTAGATGGTGTGAATTTTTCGCGTGCTTGGAGTTTGTACACAATTGCCGAAAACCTACCGGAATATCAACATTTAAAAAATATTGCAAACCAGCATATAAATTATTCACTACCAAGTATTTTTGAAGATAGTTATGAGGGTGGACATTGGTTGGGTAGCTTTGCTATTTATGCGTTAAATACGGTTCCTAATGATTAATAACTGGTTTAAGAATATTGGCCCCGGACCATTAATTGCTGCTGCCTTTATTGGTCCAGGTACAGTTACAGTTTGTACATTAGCAGGTGTTAATTTTGGGTTTGCGCTTTTATGGGCAATGGTTTTATCTATTGTTGCAACTATTGTTTTGCAAGAAATGTCGGCACGTTTGGGTATCATTACCCAAAAAGGCTTATCGGAAATTATTAGAACCGAAATTAAGAATCCTGTTTTTAAATTTTTCATTATTCTTTTGGTGCTAAGTGCTATTGTTATTGGAAATGCGGCGTATGAAGCTGGAAATATTTCTGGAGGTATTTTAGGTTTAGAAGCTATTATTGGTAACCCAAGTTTTAAAATGGGTGAATTTTCAATTAATATATTAAGTGTTATTGTGGGTGTGTTTGCTTTTGGTTTGTTATATCTAGGGAACTACAAAGTACTTGAAAAAACACTTATAGGTTTGGTTGTTTTAATGAGTTTAGCATTTTTAATTACAGCTATTCTAACCAAACCAAATGTTTTGGAAATGCTGAAAGGTGCGTTATTCCCTAAACTCCCAAAAGATAGTCTGTTGCTGGTTATTGCACTTATAGGCACTACGGTTGTACCTTATAATTTGTTTTTACATGCAGCATTAGTTAAAGAGAAATGGCATTCTAAAAACGATTTAAATTTTGCTAAAAATGACACCATTATAGCGGTTGTTTTAGGTGGTTTGGTGTCTATGTGCATTATTATTTCTGCAGCTTCAATACAAAGCACAGATATTAAAAGCGCTTCTGATTTAGCTAAAGGGCTAGAGCCTTTGTTTGGTGGTTTTGCAAAATATTTTTTAGCCATAGGCTTATTTGCAGCAGGAATTACCAGTGCTATTACAGCGCCTTTAGCGGCTGCTTACGTAGCAAGTGGCTGTTTAGGTTGGTCAACTAACATGAAAACCAATAAATTTAGAGCTGTTTGGATGTGTATTCTGGTTTTAGGTATTTTGTTTTCGTCATTGGGTATAAAACCTATTGATATTATTAAGTTTGCTCAAATAGCCAATGGCGTGTTATTGCCCATTATTGCTGGTATTTTAATTTGGATTATGAATAAGCAAACTATTTTAGGAAGCTATAAAAACACAACGAAGCAAAATATTTTTGCGGTTTTAATTCTAGGAATCAGTATCTTTCTTTCAATAGCAACCATGAATAAAGTATTTAATCTGAATTTAATTTAATGCTAGGTCAGACTATAGATATAAATGTAGATGTAGGCGAAGGAATTGGTAACGAATCCCACTTAATGCCCTATGTGTCTTCATGCAATATTGCTTGTGGCGGTCATGCCGGTGATAGGGAGTCTATGCGCAAAGTAGTGAAATTAGCCAAGCAGTACCGCGTAAAAATAGGTGCGCACCCATCATTCCCAGATGTTGAAAATTTTGGCAGAAAACCTATGGAAATGACTTGTGTGGCGTTGTTTGCATCGTTAAAGGGACAGATAAATGATTTAATGGCGATTGTACAGGAAGAAAACACCCTATTGCATCATGTAAAACCACATGGCGCATTATACAATATGGCTATTGCAGATGCGAGGATTGCAACTGCTATTGTTGAGGTAATGAAAAGCATCGCTCTACCAATAAAACTGTATGTGCCTTACAAGTCGGTTATTGAAACATTAGCATTGCAAAATAACATTCCAATTACTTACGAAGCTTTTGCAGATAGAAATTACAACGACGATTTATCTTTAGTATCGCGTAGTGAAAACGATGCTTTAATTCATGATTCGGATAAGATGTTTGAACATGTATATGGTATGATTTCGAAACGAAAAGTAAAAACGATTACTGGGGTGGAGGTTGATATTAAAGCGGAAACATTTTGTGTACATGGTGATAATCTTAAAGCTGCAGAATTGGTTAAAAAATTACGTTTAGATTTAGAATCGAAAGACGTCAGGATCCTATAATTTAATGGCTTTTAAACTTAAATATAAACCATTCGGAGAGCGTTCTATTTTAGTAGAATGGCCAGAGGTTATAGATGAGAAAAACCTAGATGATATTATTCAATTCAAAGCCCGTATTCTAGAAAATAATATTAAATCTATTGTTGAAATAAAATCTGCATATAACTCGTTATTAATAATTTATGATTCATTTTGTAGGAATATTGAAAATGAGGTAATTTGGCTTAAAAAAACATATAAATCGGTTAATAAAAGTGCTGACACGGTGTCAGTATTGTGGAAAATACCCGTTTGTTATGATGAAGAATTCGGGATAGATTTAGATGTGATTTCTGTTGAAAAAAAACTATCAAGAGAAGAAATCATTAAGCTGCATTCCCAAGCTATTTATACGGTTTATTTTATTGGTTTTTTACCTGGATTTTTGTATTTGGGTGGTTTGAATGAATCATTATTTATGCCTAGAAAATCGACTCCAAGATTACAAATTGAAAAAGGATCAGTCGCTATTGGGGGAAATCAAACGGGGGTGTATCCAACTGCGAGTCCGGGCGGTTGGAATATTATAGGAAATTCGCCAATTGATTTTTTTAATCCAAAATCAGATCCACCTTGTTTTGCAAAAGCTGGTGATAAAATTGTTTTTAATCCTGTGTCTTTTAAAGAGTACTCAGACATTAAAGCCTTGGTTGAAGCAGGGGTGTATCAAATAGAAAGCGAGGTGTTTCATGGTTAAAGTGTTAAATGCAGGGTTTTATTCCACACTACAGGATTTAGGACGTGTAGGTTTTCAGCAATATGGCGTACCGTATTCTGGGGTGATGGATGTGTATTCTGCATCTTTAGCAAATCATATTTTAGGAAATGAACAGAACGATGCTGTTATTGAAATGACCATGACGGGGGCGACACTTCAGTTTGTTTGCGACACTTTTATTTGTATTACAGGTGCAAATATGTCGCCTAAATTAAATGATGTTTCTATCCCGTCTTTTAAAGCTGTAAAAATCAGTTCAGGTGATGTGTTGTCTTTTGGAAGATTAACTAAAGGGTTTCGATGTTATTTAGCTGTTTTGAATGGTTTTAAAACCGAGGTGGTTATGAACAGCAGAAGCATGTATAAAGGCGTCACTACTCATTTTAAACTTTCTAAAAAAGATGAATTGGAAATAGGTGTATGTGATTCTTTTACAGAATCTAAAAATGCTTTAATTAAAGTAAAAGATTATCATTTTTCAACTAAAAAAATAGAAGCTTTTAGAGGTCTGGAGTTTGATATGTTATCAAAAAAACAACAAGAATTTTTACTTCAAAATCAATTTACCATTTCAAAAGAAAATAACCGAATGGCGTATCAACTTTTAGAGCCTTTAGAGAATAGTTTAAAACCTATTATAACATCGGCCGTATTACCAGGAACTGTACAGCTAACGCCATCCGGTAAATTGATTATTTTGATGCGCGATTGTCAAACTACAGGTGGTTATCCTAGAGTGTTTCAGTTGAAAGAATCTGCAATAAGTGTTTTAGCTCAAAAATTCACCGGATTTCCGGTGAATTTTGAGTTGATTTAATAAGTTGGTATTAATTGTTTTAGTTTTTTTCTGTTGATTCAAATGGCTCAAGTTCCTTTAGTTTCTCAACTTCTAAATATTTTTTGTAAATTTTTATATTCCTAGCTAAAAGGGAGCTGTTGATAGGCTTAACGTTGTTGATATTGGTTGAAGTTCCAATTCTATCCGCGCCAGCTTCTAGGTATTTAATAGCGGTGTCAAAATCTTCAATGCCACCTGAAACCATTATTTTAGCTCCGTTTTTAATGGTCTTTTTGATGATTTTTGTTGCGGTTAATGTGGCGCCTCCTTTTGAAAATCCGCTTGAAGTTTTTATAACATCCACCTTGGCATCCATGCAAATGGCGCAGGCTTTTATAATTTCGTTTTTGTTTAGTTCAGAGATTTCTAAAGTAACCTTTAGGGGTATCTTTTTTATGGCCATTTTCACATCGACAATGTCTTTTAGAACCAATACGTAGTTCTTGCTTTTTAGGTAGCCTAAATTTATAACCATTTCAATTTCATCGGCACCATCCTCAATGGCCTTTTTTGCTTCAAATACTTTTGCGGCAGTAGACATAGCGCCTAAAGGGAAGCCAACAACAGAAGACACTTTTACATTGGTGTTTTCTAAAAGTTGTTTTGCTAATGCTACATAAGCGGTGTTTATGGAAACAGCATTAAAATTATTCAGTTTTGCTTCGTTGCAAAGATTTATAACGTCGCGTTCTGATGACGTTGCTTTCAATAAAGAAAAGTCAATATACTTGGATATATCCATGCTATAAGTAGGTTTTTAGGGTTTATTATTTTTTGAAAACAGAAAATCTGTTAACGTTATTGTAATGGTTGGGAGGTTACAATGATGCTAAATTAGGTAATTTCATCGATATTAGTTTGCATTTCATCGATTTACAGATGATTTTTATTAACTGACTTATTAACTTATTTAGAATCAAAATATTATAAAATCGTTAAACGGAAGTTGGTTGATAAAAGGGAAAAAGAAAAGCAACAATCATCTCAAATTGAGAATCATGTTGCTTGTCCTAACCAACCAACTATTAGACTGTTTTTGTGTTGTTTTGTTACAGTGTTTATATCTTTTCAGTTACCAAATCACTTTGGTTTCTAAAAACTAATTTGTCATCAAAGGCATCTAAAAGAATGATGCTATCTGTTGTTACCTTGCCAGCTAAAATTTCTTTGCTCAAGGAGTTTAAAACATCTTTCTGAATGACACGTTTTACAGGTCGTGCGCCATATTCGGGGTTATATCCCTTATCGGCTAAGTATGCTACCGCTTCTTCTGTAGCATCAAACGTAATACCTTGTTGTGCTATCATTTTCGTTATGCCTTTAAGTTGTAATTTAACAATGGCTGTTATATTCTCTTTGCTTAAAGGTGTAAACATGATCGTGTCGTCTATACGGTTTAAAAACTCTGGCCGAACACTTTGTTTTAAAAGACCTAAGACTTCTATTTTGGCAGCTTCAATAGCTGAGTCTATGTCTTTGGTCGCTTCAAAACGTTCTTGTATAATCTGGCTCCCTAAGTTGGAAGTCATGATTATTATGGTATTTTTAAAATCGGCCACACGTCCTTTGTTGTCCGTTAAATGTCCTTCGTCCAATACTTGCAATAAGATATTGAAAGTATCAGGATGCGCTTTTTCAATTTCATCCAAAAGCACTACAGAATACGGTTTTCTGCGTACAGCTTCCGTTAATTGCCCGCCTTCATCATAACCTATGTATCCAGGAGGGGCGCCAACCAATCTACTTACCGCATGGCGTTCTTGGTATTCGCTCATATCAATACGGGTCATGGCGTTTTCGTCATCAAACAAATATTCGGCTAAAGCTTTGGCCAATTCGGTTTTGCCAACCCCAGTGGTTCCTAAAAACAAGAAGGTTCCAATGGGTTTTTTAGGATTTTGCAACCCTGCACGACTTCTACGAACCGCATCACTTACTGCTTCGATAGCCTCTTCTTGTCCTACCACGCGTTTGTGTAATTCGTCTTCTAATTTCAATAACTTTTCACGTTCACTTTGAAGCATTTTGGTAACGGGGATTCCGGTCCATTTTGCGACTACTTCAGCAATATCATCATAAGTAACCTCTTCTTTTATTAAAGAGTTCTCAGATTGGGCTTGTAGTTGCTTTTGGAAGGTTTCCAATTCTGCTTGGGCTTCTTTTATTTTTCCATAACGTAATTCGGCAACTTTTCCGTAATCGCCATCACGTTCGGCTTTTTCAGCTTCTAGTTTGAAATTTTCAATGGCCTGTTTGGTGTTTTGAATGTTTTCCACCACTTCTTTTTCACTTTTCCATTTCGCGTTTATTTCATTGCGTTGCTCTTTGATATTCGCTAAATCGGAACGAAGTGTTTTCAGCTTGTTTTCATCTTTCTCACGTTTAATGGCTTCTATTTCAATTTCCAATTGCATTATTTTTCTATCTAAAACATCCAATTCTTCGGGTTTAGAGTTGATTTCCATGCGCAATTTTGAAGCGGCTTCATCCATTAAATCGATAGCCTTATCCGGTAAAAAACGGTTTGTTATGTAGCGTTGCGATAATTCAACCGCACCAATAATGGCTTCGTCTTTAATACGTACTTTATGGTGGGTTTCATATTTTTCTTTAATACCACGAAGTATAGAAATAGCACTTTCAGTATCGGGTTCATCTACCATTACTTTTTGGAAACGGCGTTCCAAAGCCTTGTCTTTTTCAAAGTATTTTTGGTATTCGTCCAAAGTGGTAGCGCCAATAGCGCGAAGTTCACCTCTTGCCAATGCGGGCTTTAAAATATTGGCAGCATCCATAGCGCCTTGTCCGCCACCGGCGCCAACAAGGGTGTGTATTTCGTCAATAAAAAGTACAATGTCGCCTTCGCTGGTTGTTACTTCTTTTATCACGGCTTTTAAACGTTCTTCAAACTCGCCTTTGTATTTGGCACCTGCAATTAAAGCGCCCATATCTAAAGCGAAAATTTGCTTGTCTTTTAAGTTTTCGGGGATGTCGCCATCAATAATCCTATGGGCCAACCCTTCTGCGATAGCGGTTTTACCTGTTCCTGGTTCGCCTACTAAAATGGGATTGTTTTTGGTTCTACGCGATAGAATTTGAAGGATGCGTCTAATTTCCTCATCACGTCCAATGACCGGGTCTAACTTGCCGTCTTTGGCAAGTTGGTTCAGGTTTTTTGCATATTTGTTTAACGAATTGTAGGTTTCTTCTTGACTTTGGGACGTTACGTTTTCACCTTTTCGTAATTCATTGATGCTTGCGGTGAGTGCTTTTTCGGTAACACCTTGGTCTTTTAGCATCTGCGCTATTTTACTGTTCGATTTAAAAATAGCAATGATTAAATGTTCTACTGAAACATAATCATCCTTCATTTTTTTAGCAATAATAGCAGCTTCGTTGAGCGTTTTTCCTGCTTCACGAGACAGCATCAATTCACTACCAGTAACTTTAGGGAAACTTTCAATTTGTTTGTCCAAAGCCTGTTCTAGTATGTTGATATTTACATTCAATTTTTTTAGAATGAATGGCAGTACATTTTCGTCAACTTCAAAAATACCTTTAAAAAGGTGTTCGTTTTCAATTTGTTGATGTCCGAAGCCTTGAGCAATTTGTTGCGCTTGCTGTATGGCTTCTTGCGATTTAATTGTATAATTATTTAAGTTCATATCTATGTTTTTTATGCATTCGAAACGAGGAATCTATTTTTATTGTTTTACTTTTACAACCTGTATAAGTCAATAATCTTACCAGTACGATTTTAGAGACAAAATGTCGGTTAGACACTGATTTTTAATGACTTTTAGTCAGTTTGTAAGATTTAAAAACGATTTAGACTTATTTATCTTAAGATACAATTTATGGGATTATTTAACAAACTATTTAGTGGTTCTACTGAAGAAAAGGAGACCAAAACATTGCCATGGATTCCGTTAACCAAAATGGAACAATTACAGGAAATGGAAACCAAATCCAGCACAAAATTACAGGTTGTTTTTAAACATTCCACCCGTTGCGGTATCAGTCGTATGGTGTTAAAACAGTTTGAAGCAGATTACCATCTTACCGAAAATCATTTGGATATGTATTTTTTAGATTTGTTGAATTACCGCGATATTTCGAATGAAATAGCTGTTAAATTTCAGTTGATGCACGAATCGCCACAACTGTTGGTCATAAAAAATGGTGAAGCGGTAGCTTATGAAAGCCATGGCGGTATTAATAGTTTGGATTTAAGTAATTTTATTTAAGTGCTTTTCGTGAATGGAACCAGAGTATTTGTTTGTATACGGTACGTTGCTAAAAGATTTTGAGAGTGACATGTCTAAATTTTTAGAACGGAATTCTGAGTTTGTTGGCGCAGGGTATTTTATTGGGAAATTGTTCGAAATTTCGTGGTATCCAGGGGCTGTTTTAAGTAATGACCCTGATGATAAAGTGTACGGACATATTTTCAAAATCCAAAATCCTCAAAAAACCTTTCAAGTTTTAGACGATTATGAAGGTATTGGTGATACAGGAGAGTATGCAAATGAGTATACACGTACACTAATTGATGCCTACTCAAATGAAAATAAATCAATTAAAATCTGGGTATATATTTATAATAATTCTACTGAAAATTTAAAACAAATTACCTCAGGAAATTATTTTGAAAGGAATACATAAAACAGGATCTCCTTAGTTTGTAAATTTGTTTTTTTTAGTTTTAAAAACAAATAATTAACTTCGTTGAAGCAAAATATTTTTAAGCCAAATTTTATTATGAAAAATAGAATCACAATAGAAGTTGTTGTAAATGTAAATTTGCAGAAAGTTTGGGATTTTTGGACAAAGCCTGAGCATATTGTTAATTGGAATTTTGCTTCAGATGATTGGCATTGCCCAAAAGCAACAAATGATTTAAGGGTAGGAGGAAAATTTTCTGCTACCATGGCGTCGAAAGATGGAACTATGAGTTTTGATTTTGAAGGTGTTTATAATGAAGTTGTTGAACTAAACAAAATAGCATACGCTATGGCAGATGGTAGACAAGTACTGGTGGCTTTTGAGAAGCAAGGAAATACAACGGTAGTAACTGAAGTTTTTGACCCCGAAGACCAAAATCCTTTAGAAATGCAAAAAAATGGTTGGCAATCTATTTTGAATAACTTTAAAGAGTATGTTGAAGCTAACTAATTATTTAAGGTTTTTTACACATCCATAGGATGATATCAATAGAGTATTTAACTTATTTTAATTTCGTTTCTTTGCAACCATTTTAGTTAAGTTATGTCTCATTTTTGTATTTCATGTTTTCATCCTTTGGAAAATAATTTGGGCATTAATTTACCCGAAAAATTCACCTTTCCATTTTATTACGAGCCACATCCTTTAAGTGTATTGGCGGCAAAACAACTTCAAACCTATTTAGAGACTCAAACCGATTTTATTCATAATTTCGGATTAAATCCCAGTCAAAACGGACTCATAATAGGGAAAATGTTTGGAGTTATGGTAGTGAAAACTTCTGAAGGTAAATTAGGATATTTAGCAGCATTTTCAGGGAAGTTAGCAGATAGTAACGATGTAAAAGGTTTTGTGCCTACCGTTTATAATACTTTAAATGAAGCTGGTTTTTACAAAAAAGGGGAGGCAAAATTAAACAGCATCAATGCAGAGATTGAACGGTTGGAAAACACACCAGATTATCTAAGTGCTAAAGCGGAAGTTGAAAATAGTAAAATTGCTTTTGCGGAAGCGTTAGGCCTTCTTAAAGCTGAAATTAAAGAAGCAAAGCAAGATAGAAACCAACAACGGGAAACTGCAAAACTGAGTATGTCCGTAGAGGCTTATTCGGAATTTATTGAAACTTTAAACAAACAAAGCATTGGGTATCAATTGCGGTTGAAGTATTTAAAACAAGAAGGCGAAACCCAAATAAAAAAGCTGGAAACCGTTTTAAGTGGTTATAATAAAACCATACAAACTTTAAAAACACAGCGTGCTACTTTATCGGCGTCTTTGCAACAACGTATTCACCAACAGTACCAATTTTTAAATGCCGAAGGTGCTACCAAAGATTTGCTCAATATTTTTAAAGATACTATATCGCCCATACCACCTGCGGGTTCGGGGGAATGCGCTGCACCCAAACTGTTTCAATATGCTTATGAAAACAATTTGAAGCCTATTTGTATGGCAGAATTTTGGTGGGGTGCTTCTCCAAAATCGGAAGTGCGGAAACACCAACAGTTTTACCCTTCATGTAGAAGTAAGTGTGAACCTATTTTAGGGCATATGATGCAGGGTTTGTTGGTTGATGCCAACCCCATTGAATCTCAAATTGTTTTTAACCAAGAGTTAGAAATCGTTTACGAAGACGCACATTTGCTATTGGTAAACAAGCCCCACGAATTTCTATCGGTGCCGGGGAAAAGCATCAACGAATCGGTGTTGAGTAGAATGAAGGCATACTTGCCCAATGCTACCGGCCCTTTGTTATTGCATCGGTTGGATATGTCTACGTCTGGTTTGTTGTTGGTGGCAAAAAGCAACCGTGTTTACAAAAATTTGCAAAAGCAATTTATTGAGCGCAGCGTGAAAAAGCGGTATGTAGCGTTGTTAGATGGCATATTGCCCAACACCAGAGGCACTATAAACCTACCATTGCGCATCGATTTAGATAACCGCCCACAGCAATTGGTATGCGATACCCACGGGAAACCAGCGACCACCACCTACGAGGTTATTGATACAGAAAACGGAAAAACCCGCGTATATTTTTACCCCATTACGGGACGTACACACCAACTACGTGTACATGCAGCCCACAGCGAAGGACTAAAAACCCCTATTGTGGGCGATGATTTGTATGGCACCAAAGCCAACCGACTCCACTTACATGCGGAACGCATTACCTTTACGCATCCTATTACTAAAGAAGTGCTTACGGTTACTTGTGAAGTGCCTTTTTAAGTTGTTTTGTTTGTTTTCTTAATTACTTTGATTTATAAAGTAAAGTCTTTCGTCTTCGCTCAAGATAAACTAAAGTAGATACTTAATACTTCGTTAACAACTCAAAGTTCTCGACTGCGCTCGAACGGACAAAAAGATGATATTTGTTGTTGCCGTTTATCTTGGGTTATAGGAATTTATAATCTTTTTAAGTTGTGCTTTTAAGTCTTCACCGGTATCATAAATCATTTGTTCTTCGCTAGGGAAGGGCACACGTCGGTTATTCAAAAATGGTAACAAGGTGGTTTCTAAAGCGCGTCTATCACCACGTGAGGTTGCAAAAATATGTTGAAACACAAATTCACTACTTATAGGGAAAGCATCCACTAATTGTTTGTTTTTAACATCAATATACTCCACATTTCCTGTTACTTGTGCCGATTTAAATTGGGTGCTTTCGTAGTATTCACAACGTACGGTAATTAATTTATCAACTTGTATCGCTTTACCAAGACTGTCTTTAACCACATTTCCTTTAGAGTCTAACAAATTCTGTTTACCATCAATCACTTGTTTTTCTTTAATAATTTGGCGTTCCTTAATTTGCTCGGGTGATAGGTTGATCTCTCTTAAATTAACACGCATGTTGTAATCGTAAGTTAATTTAGCTACAGGTGCGTTGTGGTAAACCGTCCATAAATTGTTTAGTCCGTAAGTGCTGAAGTTTAATAAATCGTCTTCCAAACGGGTGGGGATGGTTTTGCGTGTATCGTTAATCATATCTACTAAAACAAAATCAGTACCTTTATTATGTGCAATTTCTAACTGATTGCGTACATCTTTATAATTAGGGTTGATGTCTTCAATATCTTGAAACATGTTAAATGCTTGTCTAGCATCCAGTTTGTTCTTTGACTTTAAGAGCCCCAACGCATTGTTATAGATTTGTAAGGATGCATCGTTTTTAAATTTGATGATGTCGCTGGAATAATCTTTAAGATCAAACTTTACCGTTTTGCCATTAATAGCAAGCGGTAATAAAGGTTTTATAAGTTCCTGACGCTTGTTTAAACCCACATACATATCATAAATACGTAAATAATTTTCAGGATTGTTGTCTTTTTTAAGAAAATTTATATTGGTTAAATCGCGTTCGTTAGCTTTATTGTAAGCTTCTTGAAGCATCGCAATATAATCGGCTTTTCCTTTTTTGTCCTTATTGGTGCGTAATTTTCCAATTGCATCGTAAATAGCTTGGTCGTAATTACCTGAGCTTAACGATTTTTCAATTTGTTTACTGGTGCTGCAAGATAGGATGCAAGCTATTAGTAATGTAGAAAGTAATGTTCTCATCATGGTCTCTATGTTTGGTTTATTTGGCTGGTATTCCAATAAGGGTGCCAAAATACTAAAACAATAGATTAAACACTAATAAATCCGTTAAAATGATTTTGTTTTGAATTATTTGAAAGAATAATATTTCATATTTACGTCATTACATAGAGGGTATAATTGAAGTAACAACTAAAGACCTGCAAGGTTTATGAAACCTTGCAGGATTGTGTGTATAGTAAATTATAGAATGAGATTGCTTCGTGCCTCTCAATGTTGGGAAATTTACTATTTTCGTTTAAAAACAGGTAGTAATTTGGTAGATACTTCGCCAAAACCAATACGCGTTCCGTCTTTTTCACAATAACCACGCATAATAACGGTGTCGTTATCATTTATAAAAGTACGTTCGCTACCATCTTTCATTTTAATTGGTTTTTCACCTTTCCAAGTCAACTCTAGCATCGAGCCGAAAGAGTCCGGAGTAGGCCCAGAAATCGTACCACTTCCCATCATATCGCCCGAATTTATAGGGCATCCATTTATGGTATGGTGCGCCAGTTGTTGCGACATATTCCAATACATATATTTGAAATTTGATTTGCTAACAACTGTTTCTTTGGCACCACTTGGGCGAATGGCAACTTCTAAATTAATATCGTAACTTTTTTTGCCTTTATATTGAAGGTATTCCAATTGTGGTTTAATAGGTTTAGGACTCTCAACACGATAGGGTTCTAAAGCATCCAATGTTACAATCCATGGTGAAATGGATGATGCAAAGTTTTTAGCTAAAAAAGGGCCTAGTGGTACATATTCCCATTTTTGAATATCACGTGCGCTCCAATCGTTTAAAAGTACCAACCCGAAAATATATTCTTCGGCTTCTTCAATAGGAATGGGTTCGCCTAAATCGTTGGCAACGGTTGTAATAAATGCCATTTCCAATTCAAAATCCACCAATTTACTTGGGCCGAATACAGGAGTATCAGCACCATTAGGAAGCATTTGTCCTTGAGGTCTATGAACCGGAATTCCCGATGGAATGATAGAAGAACTTCTACCATGATAAGCCACGGGTATGTGCAGCCAGTTTGGTAATAAGGCATTTTCAGGGTCTCTAAACATAGAACCTACATTGGTTGCGTGCTCAATACTTGAGTAAAAATCGGTATAATCGCCAATTTGTACAGGCAATTGCATTTCAATTTCATCTAAACGAAAAAGTACAATTTCCTTATGGCTCTTATTTTCTTTTAGGGTTTTATTATTACTGTCAAAAATTTGGGCAATACGGTTTCTAACGGCACGCCATGTTTTTCTACCATCGGCAATAAAATCATTCAAGGTGTCTTGAAGAAAAATATCATCGGTTAAAGGAATGCCATCAAAATACCCCAATTGGTGCAATGCTCCCAAATCGATAGCCGTATCGCCAATTCGGGTTCCAATAGTAATGATGTCATCACGCGTTAAAAACACCCCAAACGGAATGTTTTGTATTGGGAAATCTGAATTCTTATCGACGTGTAACCACGATTTTCTATCTGGATTGTTAGCTGATAATGGCATAACTTTAAAGTTTAATGTTTATTGAATTATATTCAAACCTACACATTTTTTTCATTTTAAAGGAATAAAATGCATAAAAATTAGGTTTCTTTTAACCGTTAATAAAACCGTTAAAAACTTAGAAGTAAATATATGTTTTTTGGTGTATTTAACTAATCTATTTGTTACTTTTGCCGAATATTTAACAAGAAATTAATTTTATGCAACGCGACGAACAAATTTTTGAACTAATTGAAGCTGAAAAAGAACGCCAATTACATGGTATAGAACTTATTGCATCAGAGAATTTTGTAAGCCCACAAGTAATGGAGGCAGCAGGTTCTGTGTTAACCAATAAATATGCTGAAGGTTACCCAGGGAAACGCTACTATGGTGGCTGTGAGGTAGTTGATGAAGTAGAACAAATAGCTATTGATAGAGCAAAAGCCTTGTTTGGTGCTGCATATGTAAACGTACAACCACACTCTGGAAGTCAGGCAAACACTGCAGTTTACCACGCGTGCTTAACACCTGGAGACAAAATTTTAGGATTCGATTTATCGCACGGTGGTCATCTTACACACGGATCGCCAGTAAATTTTTCAGGTAAATTGTACAATCCTGTATTTTACGGTGTAGAACAGGAGACAGGTGTTTTAAACTATGATAAAATTCAGGAAATCGCTACCAAAGAGCAACCAAAATTAATCATTGCTGGTGCATCTGCATATTCCCGCGATATCGATTTTAAACTTTTTAGAGTTATTGCCGATAGCGTTGGTGCTATTTTAATGGCAGATATTTCACATCCAGCAGGTTTAATTGCAAAGGGTATTTTAAACGACCCCATGCCACATTGCCACGTTGTAACAACTACAACCCATAAAACCTTAAGAGGTCCAAGAGGTGGTATGATTATGATGGGACAAGATTTCGATAACCCTTTCGGAATTACTTTAAAAGATGGTAGTTTACGTAAAATGTCGTCGTTATTGGATTCAGCTGTATTCCCAGGAAACCAAGGAGGTCCTTTAGAGCATATTATTGCTGCTAAAGCCATTGCTTTTGGTGAAGCGTTGACCGATGATTTCTTGCATTATCAATTACAAGTAAAAGCAAATGCTGCTACTGTAGCAAAAGCTTTGGTTGAAAAAGGCTACGATATTATTTCTGGCGGAACCGATAACCACTGTATGTTAATAGATTTACGCAACAAAAACATCTCTGGTAAAGATGCAGAAAACGCCTTAGTAAAAGCCGATATTACAGTAAACAAAAACATGGTACCTTTCGATACCCGTTCACCATTTGTAACATCAGGTATTCGTCTTGGAACTGCAGCGGTAACAACCAGAGGTTTAAAAGAAGCCGATATGATTGAAATCGTTGAGTTGATTGATGAAGTAATCAACAACTACGAAAACGAAGCGGTTTTAGAAGTTGTAAAAGAAAAAGTAAACGCGATGATGGCAGGGCGTCCATTATTTGTGTAATCAAATAGAAATAAAATGAATAAAAAATCCTGCTTTGTGCGGGATTTTTTGTTTTTGGGTGTTTTAACACGCTTTCCGCTATATATTTTTTTTAAGCTTCGCTTCGATTGGACTTACTATATTAGGCTGGACTAAAAGTTACGAGATTTAAAGTAGTATAAATCAACTTTTTTCTTTGCCGCTTTTTATCAGAAGCCAAATCGCAAATGACATCTCCCCAATTATACTGGGAATTGCCACCAGTGCTAAGAATATTGAACCATATGCTTCATAATCTGGCAGCATGAAATGTGCTCCTGTATCAATCATATACATTGTACCTGCAATTAAGAGAAAAAATGCAATTATTTTGGGCTTTCCAATTATTTTTCCAAGTAGGATAAGATGAATTCCAAAGAAGAAAAGGCCGATAAGCCATATAATGTTGAAGGTGTCTATTTGTTTAAGAATTTCTTGGCTGGTATTTGAACTTAATGCTACAGGAAGTGTAAATATTGCAACACCCATAATTGCAGCATGCATCATTCTAAAATATGTACTTAGATTTGATAAAGAGTGTTCTTTGTATATTTCAAAAAGTGCCCATGCAACAACAACGTCAAAAACAACAGTTAATATAAATGCTAATATTCCAAATCTCACCATCATATGATTCTGTTGGATGGTTTCTAACGGGGCATTTTGAATTGATTCAAGGATAAAAAAATTAGCAAATATCGCAGCGAAGAAAATAATGAGGTAGCTAATACCTGCAATTATTGAGAGTGTTCTTGGTTTCATAGTTCTGTTTCGTTTTTAGAGTTAAATTATGGGTTAACTAAACAGTCTTATTGGCATTACGTGACGGTTTTGGCTATGGTTTCGTTGCGGAATGGTTCGGCAGAACTATTCCGCCGTAAACCGAAGTTAACAAATACGCAGGAATTTACTCTCGGAAATTCCGCAGCAATAAACTATAGCTGTTGTTGTACGCAGTTTTTTTATTCATTAGTGAAAGTGAAATACTATTCCGTGATTTAATTCTACCGCTTTTTGAAATGCTTTTTTATATGTCTCTAAATGAGGTATAATGTAATTCCAGAAGTTAGATTCAGTCCAATCTTCTAATCTTATGGCAAGATAAACTTGCTTCTTAGCCATTAGTTTTCGGTCGCAAACTTCTTTTATCTCGTCAATATTTATTCCACAAAGTAATTCATTCACACGTTTTGCTTTTCCAGATTCAATGTGTTTTGAGTCAAGTATTTTTAAAAATCCATCTTCAGTGCTGTCGTTTTGTTTTATTAAAAATCTGGTAATGTCCCAACCTTTGTCCATTGAAAAAACAGTGTCATTTTCTTTATGATATTTCCCAAAAATATTTGCGAAATTTTCATCAAGAAATTCCTCTGCGACTTCAGATTCCATTTTTTTAAGTTCCTCAATTTTTGAGTCAGACATTCTGTATAATTCACAAACAATTCCCAAATTTACTCGGTTTTAATCTCGTTTCTCAAATTGTGTACAATGTGATATATAGTAACTTTTATTACTCATATCCCGTAAATATATCAGAATATAGTAAGCTTTTTGTTACTGTTATACAGTAAATATAATTAGTTTTCTTATAAAAAGAGTAAGAAAATAAAAGTTATCTATTAGCTTTCTTAGTCTTTATTAATCAATCTTCCACAGGAAAAATAATATGCTGATAAGCCCCTAAATCTGGAGACGCAGTTCTATCAACATTTAAAATATCAAAAGGCACTTGGGTAGCAAACGTAGAAAGCCCTTTGTTTATAGCCGCAGAATCATCACCTATAATAAGCATGTTTTTATTAGCATCTTTAAAATTAGGGTCTTTGTTAAAAATATTGCCTTCGTAGTGGTTGGTATCGTTTAAATCGTAGTTTGGTCCAGTTAAAGTTGTGTTTCTATTATCAAAACGGATTAGGCAATTGGTGAACTTAAAGTTGAAAACTATCGCATCATCTTCAATTTCGTCTAATAGAATTTCAGGATTATCGTTTCCGTAAATAATACAGTTATTAAAATTGGCTTGCGTTAAATTGGTTACTATAGCATTGTCTTCTTCATCAGTAATAAAATTATTTAACAACACAGAAGGTAATGGTCTGGAGCCACTCCAATAATTGGCAATGGTACAGTGTGTAAAATTATATTTTCCACCAAAAGTACCTGCGAATGATGATTGCCCACTATTGTTAATCACCACATTTTCACCTGTAATAGATGTGTTTCTGCCCAAAATGCCAAAATTGCTGGAATTATATATTTGTGAATTTGTGATTTTTAATTTCTGACCAATAACATTAGGATTACCGTCGCATAAAATACCTATGGAAGCATTTTTTATGGTGGCGTAATTTATGGTGTTATTTATACTACCATCAAACAGCCAAATGGTGCCCCATTGTCCTGAAACTTCAGAGAAATCAGGTTCTAAACGGTCGCTTTCAAAAATAACTTCATTTTCTAAAAGTTTTTGATCGCTACTAGCAGTTCCGTTTACTTTTAATGTAGAGCCTTCAGAAATTAACAGTCCAGAATTTTCATGAAAATGTACGCGTGCACCAGCATTTATAGTTAAGGTTTCTCCGTTAGGTACAGCAGCAAATCCATAAATAACATAAGGTTTTTCGTTTGTAAAAGTGAGCTCGCTAGGTAGTAATTCACGTCCTTGAATATCAGTTTCTACTTTATCGCCATTTATGTCTAAACTAAGGGTTTCAATAACTTTAGTTGTGTTATCTCTATCGGGATAAATAAAAACTGCATCTTGTACTAAGGTAACTAACTCTACTTTTTGAAGGTTAGCCCCAGTATCAAACTCAATTTGGTCTGTGTATAAAAATTTGCCATCCGGATTGGAAAAATTATTTATATCGATGGTAGTTTCAACAAAAATAAACAAGCTGTCTTTTGCTAATATTTGAATGTTTTCAAAAGATTTTCCTGCCATACCATCTACATTCAAGCGGTAATTTGAGGTGTTGCCTAAAGCAAGTCTTATAGAAGGGATTAAAATATCGTTATTACTTCTGTTATATACTTTTAAATTGTAAGTACTAGAGCCTATGTTGGTAAATACAGTATCTAGGTATACGGTATCTTTTGAAAATTGCAGAGTTCCTGTGTTTGGTGAAAAGTCGAAATCTTTTCTACATGAGCTCCAAAGTATTAAAAAAACTATGGTAAAAAGAAAGTATAAACTGCGTTTCATAAAAAAAAATCAATTTGGGTAAAAATATAACTTTTGTTTTGATACTATAGTATGTAGATTCGTTATTTAGCTAAATAAATCGATTATTTCTGGTGTAATTCGTGCAGGACGTTTTGTTTCGCTACTTATTAAACACCAATTGGTTTCAGATTTTGCCAGTAATTTTTCGGCATCGTTATATATTTCTACAATACGAGTTGTTGTAACGCCTTCAGAATTTATAACGTAGGTTTTAAGTTTAATAACATCGTTTAACAACGCCGAACTTTTGTACTCTATGTAATGAGACAGCATTACCCAGTAATATTCTTTTGTAATTTTTGGTGAGGCATTTTTAAGCCAATGTGCTTTGGCAATATCTTGCACCCATTCTACATATCTAATATTGTTAACATGATTAAGTTCGTCTAAATCTTTCTGAATTACTGTTAGGGTAGTTTCAAAAGTTTGCATTTTATTTTAAATTTTCATGATAAAAGAATATGAAAGATAAAAATTCATGTTTAATAATTCTGTAAAAATTTGTTTAAAGTTTGAATTATATAACATGACTTAAAAATGTTATAACACCGCAAGGTTAATATCTTGTATATTTACAATATTAAATAATCTTAAAATCAGGGTATTATGAAAAAATCATTTATTTTGTTGTTAATGATGTTGTCATTAGTAGCATTACCAAACACTGTTATGGCTGTTGAAAAAGCTCCTATTAATACAACAGCACCGGCTCCAACTGAAATTCCAGCGGAAGTTAAAGTCATGTTGAATCGTTTAGAAGAAATTAAAGCTATGGACAAATCGACTTTAAGTTCTTCTGAAAGAAAGGAACTACGTAAAGAAGTACGAACTATTAAAAAAGATGTAAGAGCTTCAGGAAATGGACTTTATATTTCATCGGGAGTTATTATTATCATCTTACTTTTAATCATTATACTTTAATAAAGTAACCCGTTGGGTGTAATTATTCTAAAAAGTCAATTTTATACTAATTGTCACATTGAGCTTGTCGAAATGTTTTTTTTAAAGTCTTCGACAAGCTCAGACTGACATTTAAATTCTAATTAGCTTATGAGTTTCAAATCAAATAAAAACTGATTTTCATTAATTACACCCAACGATTTAAAGTAATTATATCAATTTAACACTCCAATTTAGTTGATATGTTTCGTTAGGTTTTAAAATCTGTAAACCCATTTTGTTGTTAAAACTATCAGACACACCAGTGGTTGGTTCTATAGCAATGGTGTTTGCTTTTGGTGGTGTATAAATTTGTAAAAAGTTTTCTTTAGAAGAAGCACTTATTAAAAGCTTATAATCTGGCGTGTTAAATTGTGTTTGGTTGGTATTTAAAATAAAACAATCATCTAATTTTTTGTCTTTAATCTCAAAATTTGATTCGCTATTAATATTAACAACACCAGTAGTTATACAACGCTCATCAAAAACAAGTTGTTTGTTACTTTCAAAATTAAGTGTGCTGTTAAATAAGTCACTACTACTAAAATAAGGGTGCCAACCAAGTGTAAAAGGAAATGCTTTGGTATCGGTATTTTTAACCAATACATTAACATCTAGCGAGCTCTTTTTTATGATATATTCAAGTTGAATAGAGTAGGTGTATGGGAAACCTCTTGATTCTTTGTTTTCAAGATACTCGAATGTAATAGAAATAGAATCTTCTGTTTCGTTTAGATTAATAATCTGAAATGTTTTATCAAAAACCAAACCATGTAGGGCATTATTATTTCCTGTTTCATTAATATCAAATTGAAACGCTTCATCATTAAAAGTATATTTACCATCTTTTATTCTATTGGCAAACGGAAATAATATAGACGATGCATAAGTGTTGTTGTATGTTAAGGGAGATAAATCTTCAATAATAGTTTTACCATTAAGTTTTAATTCCTGCAAGCTTGCGCCCAGATTGATACAAAATTTTGCATAACATGATTTATTTGAGTTTTCTATTTCAATATATTCTAATTGATTAGAATTGTTTAAGGTCTTTTTTATAGTATACAATGTCTTCTTTTTTATTGATACGAGTAATGCAAATATACTAAGTGCTTGTTAAATTTCTTAAATAAAAGAGTGTATGTATTGTAGTTGTTTATTGCATTATTTAATAAATAAAAATCCGTAAACAGTACTGTTTACGGATTCATGTTTTAATTTAGATATAATCTGTTTTCTATTATTTTTTTTGAAATTGTTTACTGAAAACAAGAAACAAAACACCACATAATAACCAGGTTGGTAAGGTTACAAACGATAAGAAAATATCAAACTTTAAAGATAAAGAATAGAAGATACCAAAACTAATCGCCCAAGCCAGTAGTACCGACTTATTAAACTTTATATTGGCATGTTCTGCATAATTTTTAATAACGCCATATTTTTGAGAAAAGAAATGTTCAAAAACAATAACTGCTCCAACAGGTGCTAATATGAAGCCATAAAGAGCTACAAAGTCTAATAATTTCATGGCGAATGCAGGAAATAAACCCGCTATGGTTGCAATAGTACCCGCTAAAATAGTTACCCAAAATGTAGACAGTTTAGGAATGATGGCTTGAAAAGCTAAACCAGCTCTGTAAATGGTTGGGTTTGCAGTAGTCCAACCAGCCAATACAACAGCAATAATTCCAAAAATACCAATAGCGTTATAAGCTAACGGGCCAGGAGCTACTGGAGGTGCTTCACCATTTGATAAAAAAGTTTGTGCTTCAGGTGAATTTAAATATACAGCATATAATAAACAAGCAGCAATCCACGCCATATAATGACCTACATACATACCTGCAGCGGTTGTCCACCCTGAACTTGCTTTTTTAGCAAAACGAAATACTGATAAATCGGACATACCAATGTGCATAGCGGCATTTGCAAACCAAGACCATATAACAACATGCCAAAAAGTATATTTTATTTGCCCAGGAAAAGGGTCTCTACCTTCACCCCAAATATCCCAAAATTGTGATAAGCTAGAAACACCTAATTGATTTAATGCTACCACACCGCAGGCTAAAAAGGCTAGAACAATAATAGGGGACATCCAATTGGCAGCTTTAGAAACCGTATCGTAACCTCTAGCAGCTATAATAGATATTACAGCACCAAGCGCAAGTACAATAACAACCCAAGTAATACCATTAGGAAGTGTATCTGATAATTTGGGCATAGGCATATCAAAAGGAATACCAACAGCAGTAGCCGATACCGTTATCATAGAACCTGCTAAAAAACAAAACAAAATACCATTTGCAAGGTTATAGCCCGTAACTAAGTTTTTACCACATATTTTTTCTAGTTGAAAATATAAGGTCAATCTGTTTTTAACAGCAATTTCAGCAGTTAAGTATCTCCAACATAATACGGCTAATAAATTTCCAATTAGAAGTCCAATAATTAAATCGAAAGCACTAACACCTGCAGTTAAAAACAAAGGACCAATCATAAATTCGGTACCAGCAGCATGTTCGCCAGCATACATACCTAAAAAGCTTTTCCAACTTTTTAATTTTGATTGTGGTACAGGGGTTCTTTCGAACTCGCCTCCAGCAATTTGTTCTATTTCTTCAGCTTCTATATTAATTTGGCTCATAGTGTTGGTTTTATTTAGTTAGTTTTGGTAAAGTATAAATTAGTTATTTTATAATAAAAGGTACGTGTTTTTTTAGTGAATAATTCTTTTTAAGGAATTTAGAATTTAACTCGGTATCTGAAATTGAAATAGCTGCTCCTAAGGCAGAACCTAACGACGAATCGGTAGTTCTTAATTTCATGTTTCTAAAATGGTGCGATAGTAATTTTACAAAAAGATCGTTATCGCTAAATCCTCCATCTATATATAATCTTTTTATAGAGTCGCCACCAATAACTTCTTTAATGCTTTTTATTTGAAGTAGTACCAACTCTGTCATTAATTGGTGGTAAGCATCTTCAAACTTGGTATAAGATATTTTAGTTTCAGAAGGCATATTACTATCCGTTAAACTTTCCCATTTAAACATATGTTTGAAATCTTTCATAATTTCAGAATATGTATCGTAATCAAATTTTACATGGCGATGGTAATCTTCAGAAACACCAAAATGTTTATCTAATTTTTTTACCTGAATTTTGTATTCGTTCCCTAAAAACAAACGGGTTGCTTTTACAGGTTTCCCATTGATTCGCATGTAATTTATAGAATCTTTATCGTGAGTATCTTCAATAATAGGATGGTCTGTAAAAGGGTTTAAAGTGATGCTCCAAGTACCGGTAGAAACCAATACGAATTTTTTCTTAACACTTCTAACATAAGGTAATAGTGCCGATGAACTATCGTGAATACCCACACCAATTTTGATGCGTTTCCCATTATAGTTCATGTTGATGCTCGTTTCGGTAGAAACAATTTTGGGCAGGATATTATTCAGTTCTTCTTTATAAACCCATTCATGGTAATCCTTTTTCGTATAATCCCAAAGCGCTGTATGGCAACCAATACTGGTGTATTCACTTAACGGAATGCCCGTAAAAACATAACTAAGATACTGCGGTAGGTGTAACGAGTATTTGATTTTTTTAAAAACTTCTGGTTTGCTATATTTTAGCCAATAGAGTTGTAAACCGGAGTTTAGCAAACTCAAATCGAAACACCCTGTTGTTTTGAGAAACTCTTCTTTAGGGCCATACTTTTGTAAAAACGAATCTATAATGCTTTTATCGATAGGTTTTGTGTAGTTGTAAAGTGGCGTAAGTACTTCGCCGTTTTCATCTAAATGCACAAAACTGGCACCATAGGTTGAAAAGTTTATGGCTTTTACATTAAATTCTGAAGCCTTAAGAATGTTTTCGAATACATTTTTCAACCACGTTTGAAGCGCTTCTAGGTTTTCAGTAGGAAAACCATCTTCATCTTCAATTTCATCAAAGTGTATGTATTCCTTATAAACTTCCTTATAGTCTTTATCAAAAAGAAAGAATTTTTTATTGGTTTTCCCGATGTCAAATACAGCTGTTACGTCTATCATACCAAACTATTATAAACCTGTTGCTACGGTGTTTTTACCTCTTTCTTTAATTAATGAATTTCTAACGTCCAACGAGCGATATGCTTGAATTGGGCTTAATGCACCACCTCTTTCCAATCGTGCTTTTGCCAATAACGGACGCACATCGGTTCTATAAGCATCTTGTAAAATTTCTTGGCATTTAACCACATCGTTATCCAATTGTGCTGCTTTTAATAAATCTTGATCTACCAAAAGTGCTTTGGCATAAGCTTCTTGAATGGCTTCTAACGATTGTATTAAATCTTCTAACGGATCTTTTACATTGTGACTTGCATCAATCATCCACGCTAAATCTGGATTTTGAGGATTGTTTTCCATGCCGTAAACCAATTCATTGAAAATTAAGAACAATGCATACGGCTTGATGCTTCCAACGGTTAAATCGTCATCACCATATTTACTATCGTTAAAGTGAAAACCACCCAGTTTTCCTTTCAATTGTAAAATAGAAACAATTTGTTCGATATTTGAATTTGGAAGGTGATGACCTAAATCTACCAAAGTAAAGGCTTTATTACCACATTCGTTGGCAAGCATTAATGAAGCGCCCCAATCTTGAATAACCGTACTGTAGAAGTTTGGTTCGTAGGGTTTGTATTCTATTAATAATTTCCAATCGTCCGGTACACTTTTGTAGATGGTTTTTAAACTGTCTTGTGTGTTTTGAAAAGCCGTTTGAAAGTTATTCTGACCAGGAAAACAAGACCCATCGGCCAACCAAACGGTTAAAGCTTTAGAACCTAGTTTGTTTCCAATATTGATAACATCAATGTTATGCTGAATGGCCTGTTGCCTTACTGCTTCACTTGTATTACTTAAAGAACCGTATTTATAGCTTTCTTTTGCGTTTTTTTGATCTTGAAAGGTGTTTGAATTAACAGCATCAAACTTAATATCCAAACCACTTGCTAATTCTTTAATAGCATTATAATCTTGGGGAATGTCCCAAGGAATGTGAAGCGATACAGCACCAGCCGTTTGTGTTAAAGCATGTAAAACACCTACGTCTTCAATTTTTTGTTCTAAGCTTGAAGGCTCGCCATAAAATGAAAAACGTCCAAAACGTGTACCGCCAGCGCCTAATGCCCAACTTGGAATGGCAACTTGAAAGTCTTGTAGTTTTTTAATGATGTTGTTAACATTAGTACCTTTTTTTGACAAACTATTTGATAGAAAATCAAAATGCTCTTGATGTGATTTTAAATCCTTACTGTTAACGTCTTGTATATTGTTCTGTTCTATTTTCATGAGTTGGTAATTTTATTCTTTAGTAGTAGGATAGCCTTAGATTTGTTGTCATGGGATAATTTGGTTATTTTAAAAAAAAACTCCCATATATATTTTAATATGCTATGGAAGTTTTTTACAAACTAAAACTAACTCAAATTTTCTTATCTAACAAAGGCATTTGCCATACCTCCATCTACATTTATAATATTTCCTGTAGATTTATCTAGAATTCCCACGAAAGTGAAAACACCATTTGCAATATCAGCAGGAGTTATAATTTCATTTAATAAATTTCTTTTTGCGTAAAAAGCAGGTAGTTCTTCAACCGTAATACCATTTGCTTTCGCTCTACCTTCAGCCCAAGCACCTTCCCAAATTTTGCTACCTACAATAACGCCATCTGGATTAACGGTGTTTACACGAACTTTATCTTTAGCTAATTCAGCAGCTAATAAACGAACCATGTGTTGTTGCGCTGCTTTTGCAGTTCCATACGCCACATTGTTAGGACCCGCAACCAAACCGTTTTTACTAGCAATTGAAATATAATCGCCACCTAAACCTTGTTTACGTGTAATAGCAGAGAATTGTTTTGCTAAATCAAACTGACCTTTTACTAAAATACTTTGTAAAATGTTCCAGTCTTTATCAGTGGTATCTTCTAAAGCTTTAGAAATAGCTAAACCAGCACTGTGCACAACAATATCAACACCACCAAACTCTAAACATGCTTTTTTGTAAGCAGCAGCGATAGATTCGGTATCGGTAACATCGCAAATCGCATAGGTAGAAACATCACGTTTGTAAGTAGCGTTCGCTTCAATCAAACTTTGTTCGTTAATATCGGTCAATACTACAACGGCACCTTCAGCAGCTAATTTATCGGCAATAGCTTTACCAATGCCTCCGCCAGCACCTGTTACTAAAGCAACTTTGCGAGATAAAGGTTGTTCTTTAGGCATTCTAGAAAGTTTCGCTTCTTCTAGTAACCAGTATTCAATATCAAAAGCTTCTTGTCTTGGTAAAGATGTGTATTCAGTAATCGCTTCAGCACCACGCATTACATTAATAGCGTTAATGTAAAACTCACTTGCTACACGTGTTGTTTGTTTATCTTTTGAAAAACTGAACATACCAACGCCTGGGTAAATAATAATTACAGGATTTGGGTCGCGCATTGCTGGACTATTCGACTTTTTGCAAGTATTATAATAATCGGCGTATTCTTTTCTATATTGTTCAAAAGCTGGTTCTAGTTTTTCAAGAATGGCTTTTGAATCGGTTAAATCTTCATTTTTATCTAACGTAAGTACTAAAGGTTGAATTTTTGTTCTTAAGAAATGGTCTGGGCAAGAAGTACCTAACGGTGCTAATCTAGCCAAATCATTACTATTTATAAATTCTAAAACAACATCGCTATCAGAAAAATGACCAATCATTCGTTTTTCTGAAGAACATAAGCCTCTTAATAAAGGCATTAATTGAGCAGCTTTTTCCAAGCGTTCTTCTTTTGCTAGACTTTCAACTTTTTTCCCACCAAAAACAGAACCTTTTTCCTTTATTTTATTTTCAATATATTCAGAAGCCATTTCAATAACTTCTAAACTATTCATATAGCATTCGTAAGATGTATCTCCCCAAGTAAATAAACCATGGCTACCTAAAACGATGCCGCGAATTCCAGGGTTATCTGCTAAACATTTTTCCAATTGAAGACCCAAGTCGAAACCAGGACGTTGCCAAGGCACCCATCCCATAGTATCTCCCCAAATTTCTTTGGTTACTTTCTCACTATCTTTAGCAGCAGCTACAGCAATAAGAGCATCTGGATGTAAGTGATCTATATGAGCAAATGGTAACAATCCATGAAGTGGTGTATCAATAGATGGTGCTTTGCTATCTAAGTCGTAAATGCAGTGGTTAAACAACCCTACCATACGGTCTTCATCACTTAAACCACCATAAACATTTTTTAAATCACGCAATCTTCCTGTATACAAACCTGCAATTCCTGAACGTGTTAAGGTACCAATGTCTCCACCTGAACCTTTTACCCACATAACTTCAACTTCTTCATTGGTTAAAGGGTCTTTTTCTATGGTTTTACAACTGGTGTTACCACCACCGTAGTTAGTGATTCTTAAATCCGCACCTAAAATGTTTGAACGGTATAAAAATAAGGCTACTTGGTCATCACCTAAGGCGTTTGCTTTTTCGTTATCCCAAAGATAATCTACGTATTTGAAATTTTTTGCAAGTGTGTTCATGAGAAATATTAAAGTATTACAAAGCAAAAATAAATCAAGATTAGAAGGTTTCTATCCTGTACTGTACTGTAATTTTCGATTGTTTATTAAAATTTATGAAATTTTTGTTTTAAATCTTTTAAATTTATTTCACTTTAATGAATAAAAAAGATAGTTTTATAATTTTCACAATATCATAAATGGCTAAAAATCTTTATGATATAAAAAATAATCCAATTAAATTACACTGGCAGTATAGTACAGGGCAGTATTAATGTAGAATATGTGTAAATTTGTTTTTTAATTTTATTTAGTGATAAAAAAATAACAGAAGTTAAATATGAACTTATTCAGTGTTGAAAATAAAGTAGTGCTTGTAACTGGCGGTGGCGGCGTACTTGGAGGCAATATGGCCGAATATTTATTAAAAAACGATGCCATAGTTATTATTTTGCATTATAAGCAGGATACAGTTGATGAAACTATAAAAAGAATGCAATCAATCAGTAAAAAGGTTGATGGCTATGTTTGCAACGTTGTTGATGAAAAGAGTCTTCAAGAAGTATCTGATGCTATTATGGCTAAGTATGGTAAAATAGACATTTTAATAAATGCGGCAGGAGGGAACATGCCTGGAGCAACCGTTGGTCCAACACAATCGTTTTTTGATATCAATTTAGACGACTTTAAAAAAGTAGTCGATTTAAACTTGTTTGGAAGTATTATTCCATCTATTGTTTTTGGTAGAGAAATGGTTAAAAACAAGCAAGGTGTTATTATTAATATATCCTCAATGGCTTCAGAAAGAGCTATTACTAGAGTAGCTGGTTATTCAGCTTCAAAAGCAGCGATTGATAATTATACTAAATGGTTATCAGTAGAGTTGGCTTTAAAATATGGCGACGGACTACGCGTAAACGCTATTGCTCCCGGATTTTTTATAGGCAATCAAAACAGGGCTTTGTTGTTAAATGAAGATGGAAGTTATACCGATAGAGGTAATACCATCATAACAAACACACCAATGAGACGTTTTGGTGATGCCGATGAATTGAATGGTGCGTTGCATTATTTGTGCTCTGAAGCTTCAAAATTCGTAACAGGCATTACCATTCCTGTAGATGGAGGGTTTAGTGCTTTTAGTGGTGTTTAATTTATATATAAGTAAAAATGCAAGAAACATTCAGATGGTTTGGGGTTTCAGACTCCGTAAAATTATCATACATAAAACAAGCAGGTGCAACAGGAATTGTAACCGCTTTGCATCATATTCCAAATGGTGAAGTTTGGGAAGTAGAAGAAATTTTAAAAGTTAAAAATGCTATTGAAGCGCACGATTTAGAGTGGAACTTTATTGAGAGTATTCCCATTCACGAGAACATTAAATTGCGTAAAGGCGATTATTTACAACGTATTGAAAATTACAAACAAAGTTTAAGAAACGTTGCTTCTTGTGGTATTAAAAATGTGTGCTATAATTTTATGCCTGTTTTAGATTGGACACGTACTGAATTATTTTGGGAATTGCCAGATGGTAGTACCGCCTTACGTTTTGATAAAGTGGATATGGCAGTTTTTGAAAAATTCATTATGCAGCGTGAAGGTGTTGAAGATTCTTATACTTCTGAAATTTTAGAAAAAGCCAAAGTACGTTTTTCTGAAATGACTTCAGAAGAAAAACAACATTTAGAAGATAATGTTTTAAAAGGCTTACCTGGAACGGTGGACGATTTAACCATTCCAGTTTTTAAAGAAATGATTGCCCAATACGATAATTTATCGCATGCCGATTTAAAAGCTAATCTGTCTTATTTTTTAAATGAAGTGATTCCAGTTTGTGAAGAAAATGGAATAGTAATGGCAATTCATCCAGACGATCCACCAATGGATATTATGGGGCTACCAAGAATTATTAAATCGGAAAAAGATTTGGAAGATTTGGTTGGTTTTATAGATAGTCCGTCAAACGGAATTACATTTTGTACAGGTTCTTTGGGAGCAAATCCAAATAACGATTTACCTAAAATGATTCGGAAATTCGCAGACAGAATTCACTTTCTTCATCTCAGAAACGTAAAAAGAGAAGCAGATGGAAGTTTTTATGAAGACAACCATTTAGAGGGTTCATCCGATATGTACGAGGTTGTAAAAGCCGTTTTAGAAATTGAAAAAAGGAGAAACATACAATTGCCAATGCGTCCAGATCACGGGCATCAAATGTTGCAAGATTTAGATAATAAAAGTGCTTATGCAGGCTATACTGCCATTGGACGTTTACGCGGTTTAGCAGAATTGCGAGGTTTGGCACTTGGTATTTCAAAAAGTATATAAAAAAGAAAAAATGAAAGTTGGTTTATTTATACCATGTTACATCAATCAATTATATCCACAAGTAGGTATTGCAACCTTAGAACTTTTAGAAAAATTAGGGGTTGAAGTGGTTTACCCTATGGGACAAACATGTTGCGGACAACCGTTGGGTAATTCAGGATACGAGGACGATTCAAAAGGAATTTGTCAATTATTTGTTGAAAATTTTAAGGAATTCGATTATATCGTCGGACCTTCGGGTAGTTGTGTGTATCATGTAAAAAAACATTTTGATATTTTAGAACAAACAGAAGATGTAAAACGTGTTAGAAAAAACACTTACGAACTGTGTCAGTTCATCTATGAAGTATTAGGTAAAACCAATTTAGGCGCATCATTTCCACATAAAGTAGGCATTCATAAAAGTTGCCATGGACTTCGTGGTTTGCGTTTAGGGTCTTGTTCCGAACGTATGGATGCTCATTATTCAACTGAAGAAAGTCTACTAAAAGAAGTAAAAGGTTTGGAATTGAAAACCTTGAATAGGGTAGATGAGTGCTGTGGTTTTGGAGGAACTTTTTCAGTATTTGAAGAAGCCATTTCAGTAAAAATGGGAAAAGATAGAATTCAAGATCATATTGATAGCGATGTAGAAGTAATTACAGGCGCAGACCATTCGTGTTTAATGCATTTAGAAGGGTTGATAAATAGAAATAAGCAACCTTTAAAGGTGATGCACATAGCAGAAATTTTAAATAGCAGTATCTAAATTATGGCACACGCAGACGAAGCAGCAATATTTAATAAAGACGAAGCAAAAGTAGATTGGCACGACAAAGCCTTATGGTTTGTTAGACAAAAACGAGATAAATCGGCCCATAAAGTAAAAGGTTGGGAAGAGCTCCGTAATTATGCATCGGCTATTAAAGCGAACGTATTATCAAATTTAGACACCTATCTTCTTCAGTTTGAAGAAAACGCCCAAAAAAATGGGGTTACCGTACATTGGGCAGCCAATGCTGAAGAACACAATAAAATTGTGCATAGTATTCTTCAAAAGCATGATGCGAAGAAAATCGTAAAAAGTAAATCAATGCTTACTGAAGAATGTCATTTAAACCCTTATTTGGAAAAGCACGATATAGAGGTGATCGATACCGATTTAGGTGAACGCATCGTGCAATTGGCACAAGAACCACCTAGCCATATTGTACTGCCTGCTATTCATAAAAAGAAAGAAGAAGTAGATGTGTTGTTTCAAGAACATTTAGGAACAAAACCGTGTGATGGTGACCCACAATATTTAACCGCCGAAGCCAGAAAGCATTTACGCAGTAAATTTTTAAAAGCCGATGCCGCTATTACGGGCGTTAATTTTGCTGTAGCCGATACCGGAGGTTTTGTAGTTTGCACCAACGAAGGAAATGCCGATATGGGTGCGCATCTAGCTAAAGTACATATAGCTTGTATGGGGATGGAAAAATTGATTCCGCAAGAAAAACATCTAGGTGTCTTTTTACGTTTGTTGGCTAGAAGTGCTACAGGGCAACCTATTACAACCTATTCGTCATATTTCAATAAACCTGAGCCAGGTAAAGAAATGCACATTGTTATTGTTGATAATGGTAGAACCGAACAATTAAGTCGTGAAGATTTTAGAGCGTCGTTACACTGTATTCGTTGTGGTGCTTGTATGAATACCTGCCCTATTTACAGACGTAGTGGTGGACACAGCTATAAAGCTACCATTCCGGGGCCTATTGGTTCTATTTTATCACCAGGAATCGATTTGAAAAAACACAGTTCTTTACCGTTTGCATCTACGCTATGTGGTTCGTGTTCTGATGTTTGTCCGGTAAAAATCAATATTCACGAACAGTTATACAAATGGCGCCAAGTTATTGTAAAAGATGTACCGCAGCCCATTGTTAAAAAAACGATTTTAAAAATGGCCGGCAATGTGTTGTCAAACTCCAAAATTTATGGTTTTATTGGGAAATCTTCACGTTTTATGTTGAAATATACACCACGTTTTATGGTATATTCTAAACTGAACGCTTGGGGAAAGGCTAGAGATTTACCTGAAGTAAAAGGTGATAATTTTGATGAATGGTATAAAAAAAGAAAGAAAAATGAGTAGAGAATCTATACTAAACGCAGTTAAAAAAAATAAGCCGGAAGGGTTGCCTTTACCAGAAATTAATTTAGATTTTTTTAGCGAAGAGATTAATTTGATAGAAACTTTTGTTGAAAATTTAACGTTTGTTGGTGGTAGAGCTGTTCAATTAGAAAATGAAGCACAATTGGACGAAGAAATAAAGAAACTTTATCCGAATGCTTCTAAAATAGTTTCAACAACCAAGCTATCGCAATTAGGAACCATTGCCATTTCTAAAGAAATAGACCCACATACCTTAGAAGATATTGATTTAGCGATTATAAAAGGGGAGTTGGCAGTTGCCGAAAATGGAGCTATTTGGGTTACAGAAAATGACGTTATTGTTCGTGCCTTACCATTTATTACCAACGATTTAATTTTGGTAGTATCAAAAAATGCTATTTATTTGCATATGCACCAAGTTTTCGAGGCAATTTCTAAACGAGATAGAACCTTTGGGGTTTTTATTTCCGGTCCATCAAAAACTGCCGATATTGAACAATGTTTAGTTGTTGGCGCACACGGAGCCATAAGTTTAACCGTTTTTATTGTTTAAATTGCAAGCTTTGGTGTTCAAACACTACAATTATTTATAAAAACTAAAATTATAAAATTATGTCAATCACTTATGAATCGCGTTATGCATCAAGCCCACAAGGAGTAAAAGGGTACGATACAGCGCAATTAAGAAATGAATTTTTAATCGAAAATCTTTTTGAATCAGATAAAATAAATTTGGTTTATTCACATTACGATCGTTTTATTACGGTAGGTGTTTTACCGGTTAACAAAGCTATTGCCTTAGAAACTATCGATCCTCTTAAAGCGCCTTATTTTTTAGAAAGAAGAGAGTTGGGTATTATTAATATAGGGGATGCCGGTATGGTAACCGTAGATGGTACCGCTTATGAATTAAACCATAAAGAAGCATTGTACGTTGGTCAAGGTAACAAAGAAGTTGTTTTTTCTAGTAAATACAGCAGTAACCCAGCTATGTTTTATATCAATTCAACACCTGCACATAAATCTTATCCAACAAAAAAAATTGGAATTGATGATGTTGAAGTTATTGAGTTGGGTACACCTGAAACTGCTAATGCACGTACTTTAAGAAAGTACATTGTAAATAGTGTGGTTGATGTTTGCCAATTACAAATGGGAATGACCTCTATAAAAGTAGGAAGTAGCTGGAACACGATGCCAGCACACGTACACGACCGTAGAATGGAAGTTTATTTCTATTTTGAAATTCCGGAAGGACAATCAGTATGTCATTTTATGGGTGAACCACAAGAAACCAGACATATTTGGATGCAAAACAACCAAGCGGTAATTTCACCACCATGGTCTATACATTCTGGATCAGGTACTAGCAACTACTCATTTATTTGGGGAATGGCGGGTGAAAACTTAGATTATGGCGATATGGATGTTTGTAAAATTCCAGAGTTGAGATAAAGAACAACTTTATATGAAAAACCCTTAAGCTTTAAAAGATTAAGGGTTTTTTGTTTTAATTAAAATTAAGATAAAGAAAGTTTTTTTTTACTAATACAGTATGATTATTTAAATACATTTATCTATATTTATTTTTTCCAACAACTAAACTAAATTTTTTTATAATGTTTACAAACACTACATGTAATCGATTACCATTTTGCCTTTTTATAAGTATATTTAGCTTATTTTTTACAATACTACAAGCTCAAACATTAGCATTTCCTGAAGCAACTGGGTTTGGCAGATATACAACGGGTGCAAGAGGACATGCCAATCCTCAAATATATTTAGTAACCAATTTAAACGATAGTGGCCCTGGGTCGTTTAGGGATGCCGTTAGTCAAGAAGGGCGTTTTGTTATCTTTAAGGTTGGTGGCATCATTAATTTACAAACACAAATTGTTGTGGCAAAAAACACAACCATTGCAGGACAAACAGCAACAGGAGAAGGTATTGTTTTAGCGGGACCAAGGGTAACATTTACAGGAGCAAGTAATACCATAGCCAGATATGTACGCATTCGCTATGTTGGTGGTGCTAAAAATCAAGATGCTTCGGGTTTATCAAATGGTGCTAATATGATTTTTGACCATATGACGTTTACTTGGGGTACCGATGAGGTGTTTTCAATTAATTGGGATGGAAAAGGATCAAGTCCAGATAATATCACCATTCAAAATTCAATTATTGGTCAAGGATTGCACCGTCATAATCATTCTGCGGGTGGATTAATGCAACCATCAGATGGCAAAATAAGTATTATAGGTAATTTATATATCAGCAATAAAACTAGAAATCCTAAAGTTAAAGGGATTAATGAGTTTGTAAATAATGTCGTTTACAACTGGGGTAACTATGGTAATACTTATGGACATGCAGAATCTGGAGATGCTTACATTATGGGAGGAGATTCGGCAGGAGTTTCCGAAGTAAATATTATTAACAACTATTTTATGGGTGGTCCATATACAAGTAGTTCAGTATCTACACCTTTTAATAGAGGAAACTCAAATTTCTATTTATATGGCTCTGGAAATTATTTTGATAACAATAAAAATGGGGTGTTAGATGGTGCTTTAGTGTCCGAAGATTTAACCGGTTATCCAACAGGTGATGCTTTAAGTTTGCAACAAACACCTTATGATTATCCAGAGAAAAACAACTCAATAACAGCACAGCAAGCTTTTGATAAAGCTATATTAAATGTAGGTGCTTCATATCCAAGACGCGACCAAGTTGATAGCTTAATGATTGACGATTTAGCATCTAAAGGCTTAAGAGGTTCTTATGTGTATCGTGAATATGATTTACCATTTATTAACGGTGGTTTAGGTCACGTCTATGGTGCGCCTGCACCTTTAGATACTGATAATGATGGTATGCCTGATGCTTGGGAAGATGCTAATGGCTTAAATAAAAATAATGCTGCCGATGCTCTAACAGTAAGCACAACCAATGCACCTTATTTAAATATTGAAGTCTATATTAACGGATTAGTAAATACCACACCTCCAGATTTTATTATACCACCTTCAAATGTTAATTTTACGAATGCCGCTTCTGTAGAAGTGCCACCTAGCAGTTCATTAACTGTTAACTGGAACGATAACTCCGATAATGAAGATAACTTTATTCTAGAGCGTTCTATAGATGGTACTAGTTTTACGGTACTAGCAAACTTAGCAGCAGGTATAACCAGCTATAATGATACAGGTTTAACTCCTAATACAAAATATTATTACCGTGTTAAAGCCACAAATGTATCAGAATCATCAGTTTATAGTGCTATTGCATCGTTAACAACACCGGCCATACCATCGGCACCAGACAAAACTACAAATCCAACACCAAAAATGGGGTATAATTTTGTAGAGTTGTCAGGCGGTAATTTAATATTAACTTGGAATGGAAGTTCAAATACAGAAAACTATGCTGTTTATTTTGGTGAAGATGCTTCTAATCTTACAAAATTAGCTGATGTAGCTTATTCAGCTTCACCTTCATATCAGGTATTAGGTTTAAATTCGGCTACCAATTACTATTGGAGAATTGATGCTTCAAACAATAAAGGAAGTGCAACAGGCGATGTATGGACTTTTAGAACTATTTCTAATGTTCCAGAAGGAATAGTAGGGCATTGGCCATTTGTTGAAGCTCCTTTTGATGGTGGACAAATTACCGATAATACAAGTTTTGCAAATCATGGTGTTTTAGATACTAATTATGATAATGAAAGTGTTAGGGTAGCAGGAAAAGCAAATAATGCTTTAGATTTTTCAACCTCTCCTAACGGTACATATATGGTAAATATTCCAAATCAAGATCAGTTATTTCTCGATAAAAGCTCGTTTACTATTTCTTTTTGGATGAAGGCCGCAGCTAACTTATTGCCAATAGATGCTGTAAGTTCTTATTTACTGTGCAAAGGTTCTTTTACCGCAAATCAAACTACTGGAGCAACTGGAAAACGGTTTAATGTTGAGTTTAAAAGCGGACAGATGCGTTTTGCCATAGACGATAACGTTACAAAAAAGGAATTATCTACAAGTGGCACACCGTTTTTTACAGGTAATTGGGAACACGTTGTGGTAATGAGAGATGTTTCGGCACATAAGTTAAAATTATACTTAAATGGAAATTTTGTAGTAGACCTTGATGAAACTGGAGTTAACGGAATTGCCGAGGTAAGTGATTTAATTTTAGGTAATATAGGTGAGCTGGAGTTGCTAAATGGAACAGGACCTGCACCTTATAAAGGACTATTAGATGAACTTAAAATATTTAATTACCCATTAAATGCTACTGAAGTGTTAAATTTATATCAAAATGTTTTGTTGAGTAATGATAAATTCAGTCAAAATAAAGATGATGTAATGGTATATCCAAACCCTGTAAATGAGCAAATAAACATAAGTGTTCCTTCTTATAAACAAGCTTATTTATTAGCTACCATAACTGATATGACTGGAAAATTAATTTTTAAAGATCAGTTAACATCTCTAGGAAATAGTCGTTTTGTTTTAAGTATTGCCAACAAAAAACTATCAGGGGTTTACATACTTAATGTTTCTGGAGAAAACATAAATAGCAATTTAAAAATAGTAGTAAAGTAAAGTTGTAAATTGCTCTTAAAGAAACCGTTGCATTAATTTGCAACGGTTTTTTTTATACTGTTTTATAGGCATATTCATAATAATATAAACTATTGTTTTTCAATAAAATAGGTATTATATTAGAAGGAACAAACCCCGAAATTGCTCCAAACGGGCCAAAAACGGGGTTTTCTTTTAAAGTGTGATGCCAAAAATAATACGTTTAAGCGAATTTCAATACGAAATTCCAATTTTCGCCATCAATAAAGATTTTGATGGATTTTATGTCCAATTTCTAAAAACCGATTTGGGCAAAATTTACCTTTCCACGCCTTTTTCCGAGCTTGGTCAATCTTTCAAATTGAAAGGTTCTAAAAAAGGAACCCATTGCTATTTTAGTCCCAAAGGGAAAATTGCCTTGATGATGCTCAAAAACTATTATGGATGCTCGGACAAGAAACTGATCGAGCTTTTGAATGGAAATATTTTCATGCAGTTTTTTTGCGATATTCTAATTCCCATCGATAAACCGCTGACCAACTTTAAGATCGTGAGCCAAATCAGGATGGAGCTTTCCAAGGGTTTAAATATTAGAAGATCCCAAGAAGTACTTGCCAAGAACTGGATCCCTTATATGAAGGACCTGGACAAAATGTTTACCGATGCGACCTGTTACGAGAGCGAAGTGCGTTTTCCAACCAATCAGAAATTGCTTTGGGAATGCGTTCAGTGGAACTACAGACAAATGGAATCCTTATGCCGCACTTTGAAAATCAAATTGCCCAGGACCAAATATCTGGATTGGTGCAGACGCTATAACGAGTATTCGAAAAAACGAAAGAAACAATCCAAATACCGCACAAAAGTAACCCGAGGGTTACTGAAATTACTGTACAAACTTAACGGTGCACTGGGTCAGATAGAAAATCAATATCCATTTGAATCCACCGCTAAATACAAGCGACAACGATCCATTATTGCCAAAGTTTACCGGCAACAGGCACAAGTATTTAAAACAGGAAAAAGTGTTCCCGATAGAATCGTAAGCATCAGCAAAAGTTACATTCGTCCAATTGTGCGGGGCAAAGAAACCAAACAGGTAGAATTCGGAGCAAAAGTGAACAAAGTTCAAATAGACGGAATCAATTTTATTGAGCATATCCAGTACCATGCCTTCAATGAAGGGACCCGTTTGCAGAGCAGTGTATCTTGCGCCCAAAACCTGACCAAGACTAAAATAAAAATACTGGGAGCAGATGCTATTTATGCTACCAATAAAAACCGAACATTTACCTCAAGCCGCAAAATCCAGACCGATTTTATCAGAAAAGGAAAGGCTGGTAAAAACGAAGAACAGCGTATAATTTTGGCCAGAGAAATCAAAAAAGAACGTTCCACACGTCTTGAAGGAAGTTTTGGTAAAGAAAAAGAACATTACAACCTGAAAAAGATCAAGGCCAAAACCCAAAAGAGCGAGATTCTCTGGATTTTCTTCGGAATCCATACAGCCAATGCTCTTGAAATTGGAAAAAGAATTAACAGCTCTCGATTTAAAAACTCAGCTGCTTAAAAAAACGAAAGCTAACTTCGATGGGATACTTGTGTCCTGTTGGAAACAAAAACACATTCTTTTCTATAAAATTATCCTTAAAAAACTCCAAATAACAAAAATGACCAATTTTGATTTTCAAAATCGGTCATTTTTTATGTTAGTTTTACTCAAAAGTACTCTTACTTCTGAATGTGCCTTTATAATAAAACAAAGTTGCTGCTCACGATACAAGACGAGAATCCCATAAAAAAACAGTTTAGTTCATTCTAAAACGTTTTTTATGCAAAATATTTTAGAATTACTTGCCTTCTAGTGTATTCTTTAACTCCAGAAATCCAATATTTGTTCCCACTTTCCACGTCAAAATAATTTCCGCTTATTCTAGTTCCATCAAGACCGCTTTTTAAAGTTGATTTTTTGAATAAAAACCTCGCTAATTATTTGATTGGCGAGGTTGTTTTTATTTTTCAGGATTATATTAAAAAACATCTTTTAACTTTAAATGTCCACAAATCGTCAACAGTTTATTTCTTAAAGTAATTTACGTTAGATTTATTTAGAGTTTTATTAGCTTAAAAACACCTGTGTTTTCATAGTCTGTATAGATTTTGACAAGATAAATGTTTTTAGAAAGGTTCGATATGTCAAATTCTGTACCTTTTAAAAAAGTTCCATTATAGATTTTTATAAGTTTACCTGTTATATCGTAGATTTCTAATTTTTGAGTGTTTTGATTTACTTTGAAAGCTGTTTTAGCAGGATTCGGAAATAACCTAATATTCACTGTATTTTGATTGTCTTGATTTGAAAGTGTACTAACTTGGTTTCCGTAGATTTTAAATTCACCCGGATTTAAATTAATACTAGTTGTAGCACCACTAATACTTGTAGTGTTATCCATCAAATCGTACCAGTTCCCGGAATAAGGAAAGTTTGGATTTATTGCTTGAGTAACAATATCGAAATTAGCTATAATAATTACATTTTTAAGTGATGCCCCACTAACGCTCTCATCACCCATATAAATGCTAATTCTAGGAGTTAAATTATTTGAATTAATATTATAGTTGCCCTCAAAAACAGGCTCGTTAATTTTTAAACTGTTAATGCGAGACCAATCATTATATATTATACTGCGAGTTGCGTTGCTTAACCAACTATTAGTCCATTGGGGCTGTTGTTTGGTATCCAGTTTACAATCGCCACTAGTTGCATCGTTGGCTGTGTTTACCGATCCATTATTACATGTAAAAATAGAGTTTTCCATACCTAATTCGCCAAAGTGCCATATCATTTTTGGTCCTGGAATGGTTAACGAAATAGCTCCTAAAGCAGACATTCTAGAAAGGGCTGTTTCTAGAGAGGTAACATCATAATTTGAATTGCTATTGCCAAATTGAAGATTTTTATACATCAACCGTTCTTCATCATGACTTTCAGCATATCCCACTAGTCTGGGTCTGGTATACCCTCTTGAGTTATGCCCCATTTCTGTAATGTTTCCAGTATAACCCATGGTTAGTTCATTGTATTGGTGGTTAAGGTTTCCCCAAAGCATAATGCCTTTACCTTCATCAATGCGATAATTAGCCCATTCGGTTTCTTCATCTCTAGATGTTTTTCCATCGTTGTTAGCATCCCAATCGGCTCCTAGATGCTCGAATATTACATAATGGTTAGGGTCTAAACTCCAACTGTAGTCTGCATATTCTTTTAATACGGTAACTCTATCGGCATTATAATCATTGGTGCAGCCTTCGTTATTTTCGCAATTTTGTGTAAATCCTTTGGTTAAATCCCAACGGATACCATCAATTTTAAACTCTTCAATCCAATGTTTTACCACGCGTTTGGCATAAGTTTTAGTAAATCCGTTAGAGTGGTCGAAATCTGAGCCAACATTATAGGAGTGTTTTGGAGTTTGGTTAAAATAGGGGTTTTCAGAACTTGGATCTCCCCAACCATCGCCATCGGCATCTTGCATCCATAAACGTACCATTGGGTTTCTACCGAAAGCATGATTTAAAGCAACATCTAAAATAACAGCAATACCATTTTGATGACAAGTGTCAACCAATTCCTTAAACTTTTCTTCAGTACCGTAAAATTTATCTAAAGCCATGTGAAATGCCGTGTTGTAGCCCCAACTTTCATTGCCTTCAAATTCCATAACAGGCATCAATTCAATAGCATTAATATTTAGGTTTTTAAAATAATCGATGCGGTCAATAAGGTCCTGAAAGGTTCTGTTGGAGTCGAAATCACGAATTAAAACCTCGTAGATTACCAAATCTTCTTTTTTAGGTTTAGAAAAATTGGTTGCCTGCCAATTGTAATCGGTTTGGTTTGTTTGCAATACTGAAACTTCAAATTCTTGGCCATTTGGATATTCTGGTAAATTAGGGTAGGAGTTTGCTGGGATATAAGGGTCATCAAAAGGCGATAAAACCAATGTTGAATAAGGATCGGCTGTTTTAACCAAAGCAGGTGAATTGGTTATTGGCGTTTTATCTACTGCCCAATATTGATATGTTTCAATTTCTCCAGGCGTTAAACCCGCTAGGGTTATCCAGAATTTACTGTTACGTGAGGGGTCACGTTTCATGGCATAATTGGTGTTAGGTTTCCAGTTATTAAAACTACCAGAAACATATACAAAGTCTTTGCCTGGCGCATAAAGTACTAAGGTTGCTTTGGTTGGGTCTGAGTCGTCGTATGTTATGCCATCTTGGTAGCTTACGGGCATAATTTGCGAAACAGTAATAGGATCTATAATTGCTGAAAAAGTTTTGGTTTTGATTTCTCCTTGTAAAGTAGCTTCAAGAGTATAGTTTTTATTTTCAGTGATATTTGTATCTGTATAAGAGTATGAAGTAATGTTATTTTGAGAGTTAATGATGATACCGTTTGCTTTTAAAACATAATTGGCATTTCCACCGGTATTACTAGCTGAAATAGATAAATTATCTCCGTTATTAAGTATTGATGTGTTGTTTGTTGGAGATGTAATTGACAATAAAAAGGTGCCAACATTAACAATTATATCTTCAGATTGCTTTTGCCCAGTCCCATCTTTTGCTTTTACAAGAAAGCCTATTTGCCCAATACCTGTTCGGTTGTAGAATGTTGTAGGAACAAATGTAATGGTGTATTCATCGTTTGTTGCATTATACGCTAAGCGATTGGTTTCGTTTGTACTGGTCCAGCTGCCATTTGTTGGACAATCTTGTTGATTGCTTAAATTAGTATCTGAAGACCAAGCCCATAAATACAGTCCATTATCGGTAACGCCCCAAGTAGATTCGTTTATGGTTGCACCATCAAAAGTTATGGTAATAGTGTCGTCTTCGTTAAACGGATTAGGCGCAATTGAGAAATCTACATTTTGCTTTTGAGCCAGACCGAAGAAAAACATCAGTAGTAGATTTAATGTTATTATTTTTTTCATTTGGTTTAAAGTTTAAACAAAAAGGGTTGTATTAGTAAACAATAACACAACCCTTTTAATCATTACATTATAAATATTAGTTAGTCACCATATTTTATCGTTTCCCTATGAAATATTTAGGGCCATCAACATCGTTAAAATCGATGCTTATAACATAATTTCCAGCAGTAACAGCAATATTGTTGTCTGGGTCTTGGTCAAGAATATTATCTGCATTTGCATCACCGTAATCGCCATTCCATGCGTTATCTGGTCTGAATTTTAAATCACCGTCAAGGAGCGTAATATTTTCAGCAAACCAAACACCTGGTTGAATTTCTGTTAACGCGGCATCAGGAGTTTCTCCCCAATTGTTATATCCAGATCCAACAGCACCCCAAACGGTAGCTTCTTCAATAGCGTATGAATTATCTTTAAGGTCTAAAGTAACTAAATAATGTCCTTCAGTAACGGCTATATTATTATCGGCATCTGCATCTAAAACACCATCAAGATTAGCATCACCTAAATCGCCACCCCATGTATTATTCATTCGTAATTTAATATCACCATTTAATAACTTAACACTGGCTTTAAATGTATCTGTAGTGTGATCGTAGTATAATTTAGCATCAGGTGTTTCTCCCCAATTATTATAGCCAGAGCCAACAATTCCCCAAGAAAATTCTTCAATAGTATAAGAGTTATCGTTTGTGTTGATTGTTATTTTATAATCTCCAGCGGTAACAGCTATATTGTTATCGGCATCAGCATCTAAAACACCATCAAGATTAGCATCGCCAAGGTCGCCACCCCATGTGTTGTTTTCACGAAATTTAATTTCACCATCAACTAAATTAACATAAGAAACAATAACACCATCGGTTGCAGTGGTGTAAAATTTACCATCGGCAAAGGCTCCCCAATTATTGTATCCAGAACCAACAACACCCCAAGAAGCTACTTCATATGCTCCACCACCTGAAACAGCTTCTGGCAATACCACATTTATTGTTTGTATTTCTGTGTAAACAGGAAGTCCACCATCTGTTCCAGGAGACGCCATTAATCTAAAGTATAACTCACCAGTATTTGGATTATCTGTATTAGGGTCGTTATCCAAGCCTGCAGCTTCAGCATACTTTAACATGTTTCCTATAGTAATAGAAAGTTCGTTACCTGCTGTAGTACTTACTACTGTTGCATCTGTAAAATCTCCTAAAATAGAATTTTGTAATTCGTATTCTACATTTGTTGGAACTCCAAAATATGCATCTTCCCAAATAAAGCGTTCACCAATGTTTTTAGAGGTAGCTGTGGTTAGGGTATATTCCTCTAAAAATGTATTCGAGAAACGAATACCTTCTTCAGGTACTTTAGCGACGAACATTAAATCGTCTTCTTGATCACAAGATGTAAAGCCTATGATGGCTAAAATTAAAAGCGATAAAATTTTTATATTTTTCATGATAATTAGTTTAGTTTTAATAACCTGGGTTTTGAGTTAAGTTGGGATTTGCCTGTAGGGCAGACGACGGAATAGGATAAAGATTATAGGTTGAAGGAATGGAAGTGCCATTTTTTACACCACCTTTCCATGGCCATAAATAAGAACTGCCTGTAAACATTTCGAATCGAATTAAATCGGTACGTCTGTGACCTTCAAGATTTAATTCTCTTCCTCTTTCATCAATAATAAAATCTAATGTTAAATCACTTTGAGAAATTGTACTTGCATGAGAACGTTGTCTTACTTCGTTAACATAATTTACGGCGGTTCCCATATCTGTTCCGGCAGCTGTTCTAACTGCACATTCGGCATATATTAAATACGCATCCGCTAATCTGAATAAAGGAAAGTCGGTGCTAGAGAAACTTGATGACAACGAACTGCCTGAAAAATTGGTATTTCTAAATTTAATAGAAGGGTAGCCATTGATCCATTCTTTATAATCATCCATTTCATAGGTATGACCATCGGTCCAGAAAAGTTTAGACCTATCATCGGTAGAGGTTGCTAAATCGCCAAAAAGTCCATACCAAGCTTTTGTTGCTCTATGGCCACCCCAACCTTCGGTTGCTCCAAATTCTGCAAGAGGCATGGTATCTGCATTTAAATTACCATTAACAATGTATGTGGTATTTCCAAAACTTTGACTTACCTGAGAATCTGCTATTAGTGGAAAGATGATTTCTGTTGATGAATCATTATCAGCCGAAAACATGCTTACAAAATTTGTAGCCAAAATATAATTTCCATCGGTTATAACTTTATTCGCATAGGTTGCAGCTTCGGCATATTTAGGCGAACCAATATATACTTCAGCATTTAAATATAATTTAGCTAATAGCATTTGAGCAGCTCCTTTGGTTGCACGACCATAGGTGTTTTTGGCTAATAAAAGTGGTTCGATATCTAATAACTCAGTTTCAATGTAATTGAATAACTCTTGTCTTGAAGCTTCTGGTAATGGGGCGGTTTGTCCGTAATTTTCTTCGGTTGCTAAAACGCCTTTTCCGAAAACATCAATAAGGTAGTAGTATGCTAAAGCTCTGATGAATCGCACTTCAGAAATAATAACATCTTTATTTTCTACATCTACATTTGGTAAAATAGATAATAGGTTGTTACACTGGGGTATGGTAAAGAAAATTCTGTTGTACAAATATCTAAAGAATTTATTCTCTGGGGTCCAGTCGCTTGTAGTTGTTAATTGGTCTAAACCATTATCTCCCCAACGGTTTTTCATGCCATCGGCAGCAAAATCCTGAAGATTCACAATGCCTCTTAAAAAAGGAGATTCTCCTGCGTTATCACTGATATCTGAACTTTCAGGACCATCTGCTCCAGAAAGAGCGAACGAACCGTAAAGACGCGATAAGATACCTTCGACAGCTTTAGGGTCTTGAGATAAAAGCTCTTCTAACGATAGTTCAATTAATGGTTCGGTTTCTAAATCGCTGGTACAGCCAGTATTTAGAGTACCAATAAAGACCAAACCAAGTAGTAATTTAAATATATTATTTTTCATTGTTTTTATAGTTTAAAAGTCAATATTCACACCTAAATTGTAAACTGTTGGTCTCGGGTAAAAGTTATTGTCAATTCCTAAGAAATTTTCTGGATCTTGACCTGAGTAATTAGTAAATAGAAACGGATTATTTACAGCTCCGTAAATTTTTAGGGTGGCATTTTTAATCACATTGTTTAAAATATGTGCTATTACAATATTTTCACATCTTAAGAATGAAGCACCTTCTATAAAGTAATCAGAATACTGAATAGGGTCGATAATATCTGTAAACACAGGGTTTGCAGCGCCATTAAAGAAGTTTAAGGCATTATTAAAGAATGTACCATCTTGAGATTTTACATTTTGAATTTCGCCATGTGTTAAACGTCTGGAGTTGTATATTTCTCCATCTAACTGTCCTCTAAAGCTTGCCGTAAAATTCCAGTTTTTGTAATCTAGATTGAGTCCGAAACCAAAAGTCCAATTAGGCTGAATAGCTCTGTAATACCTATCGGCTTCGGTAATTCTTCCATCATCATTTAAATCAATAAATGAACCAAGAATAGGATCACCATTAGTGTCATAAACCTGTTTGTAAACCCAAGCAGAACCTGCTTGTTGGCCTACAGCATGTTTTAATAAAATGTTTCCTGTACCAAAGGATAAACCGCCATCTTTAGCATTAATTTGTTGTACTCCTTTTAAATCGGTTACTTCGGTATAGTTGTATGATAAGTTTCCGTTTACCGCTAAGTTAAAAGTTTCTGTTTTTACAGGATTCATGTTTAAATTCAATTCAAAACCTTTACTTTCTGTTGTACCAACATTTTGAATTACTTGATCACTTAAAGCTTGTCCAGGAGGAACGTTTGTTAAAACTAATAAATCGGTTGTTTCTTTCTTGTAAATATCGAAGGATCCCGATAGAAAACTATTTTTAAAGAAATCGAAATCTACTCCTGCATTATAAGTGGTTGTTTTTTCCCATGTTAAATCTGGATTGAATTCCTTTGCGTTATACAAATTTACTCCAGACAAATACTGACTTTGAGGAGATCCAATTTCGAACAAAGGAATGGAAGGGTAGAACCCTACTTGACCAGAAATATCTTGTTGTCCTGTTTCACCCCAACCTATGCGAATTTTGAAGTCGTTTACAATGTTTGAGTTTTTCAAAAAAGATTCTTCTTTAACTTTCCAAGCTAATGCAGCCGATGGGAAATATCCCCAACGATTTTCTTTTGTAAAAAATGAAGAAGCATCTGCTCTAAACGAAGCCGTTAATAGATATTTATCAGCTAAATTGATGTTTGCTCTACCAAAAAAGGATTGCAAGTTTAACTCATTAAAATATCTGTTATTCGGATTTAAAGGATCTACATTTGGAATACGTACTCCAGAAGTTTCATCATTCATAAATTCATCTTTATTACCATCATTTTTAAAATTCTGGTATGAATAACCTCCTTGAATATCAAAGTTGTTTATAAACAAATTGTCAAACTCCTTACGATAAGCTAAATAAGACTCTAAGGTTGTATTGGTAATGGTTTGTCTTTCAGCAAAACTTAATCCTGGATTGAAAATATAGGTTCCTAGAGTCACACTAGGATCGGGAACTAACGTATATGCGTTTACAGCGTTTTCTGCAAAGCGTTCTTTAATGTCGGCTTCTGCTGCTTCTAGGCCTAAGTTTACTACGGCTCTTAATTCTGGTAAGAAATGAAATTTATAATCTAACTCTATATTACCAAGAATACGTTTTACTTTTTCAGGTCTAATTCTTTGCTCCAATACGGCTAAAGGGTTACTAGCACCAGCTTTCGCATTTGGGTTGTTAGCATCATTTGAAGCTCTTAACTGTTGGTAGTATCTATTGAAAATAGAATTGTTATCGTAAATGGGTTTTGTTGGATCCATGGAAATAGCTCCTCCAATAGCGCCACCATCATCTACTGCGTTTTTATCTACAAGTGTTCCTTTGGCGTTAATATCCAGTTTTAAATGTTCGTCAAAAAACTTTGGAGTTAGGCGGATTGAAGCCGTAATTCTTTCATAGTTGTTTGTTTTTACAACACCTTCGGTATTGTTATACCCAATAGACGCTCTAAAAGGAATAGCTTGCAATAAATTAGCCCTTACTCCAAAATTGTAATCTTTAGTTACGGCCGTTCTGTAAATAGCATCTTGCCAGTTGGTATTGTAAATGGCTCTATCACCTTCGGTTGTACTAATAATTTGAGAAACAGGCTGCGATGTAGAAACAGACCCCACAGGAACACCTAAGATTCCTAAGTTATTAGGATAATACATTTGTACAAACTTCACAAAAGTATCACCATCCATAATGTCAATTTGCTGACTATTTGAAATGCTACTAATTGAAGTTCTTGCAGAAAAATTGAATTTAGCTTCTCCCGATGTTCCTTTTTTAGTGGTAATGATAATTACACCATTCGAAGCTCTAGAACCATAGATAGCTGTAGCCGAAGCATCCTTGAGAATACTAAAGCTATCAATATCATTCGGGTTAATTAAACTTAAAGGGTTTCCAACTCCGGCAACGCCACCGTTATCTAACGGTACACCATCAATTACAATTAATGGGGCATTGTTGCCTGATAGCGAAGAACCACCACGTATTCTAATGTTTGGTGCTGCATCTGGTTGTCCACCAGCACTTGTTATTCTAACACCAGCAGCTTTACCTTGAAGGAGTTGATCGGGAGATACTACGGCTCCTTGGTTAAAGTCATCAGAAGAGATAACATCAACAGAGCCTGTTAAGTCTTCCTTTTTTACACTTCCGTATCCTATAACTACAACTTCATCTAAGCTGGCCGTATCTTCAACCAATACAACATCTAATACAGTTTGTCCTGTATAGGTGATTTCCTGAGTTTGATATCCGATGAATGTAAAGGTGATTACATCTCCTTGATTTACTTGAAGCTGATATTCGCCGTCAAAATCAGTAGCGGTACCATTAGTAGTACCCTTAACGAGAATATTTACTCCAGGAAGTGGCAAAGATGTAGATTGTTCTGTTACTGTTCCTTTAATACTTGTTTGTGCTAAAATGTTAGTGGGCACAAAAAAGAGAAAAAGCAGTATGCCATTAATAATTGTCTTCATACATTTCTTTTGTTAATGTCTTAGTTTTAGTTTATTATATCTTCACTTCTCACGTTGAATTATTGCTAAAGTAGTAATTCGACCTATACACAAATTATCAAATTCGTAACGGAAACGTTTGCGTGTTAATAACTTTTGCGAAATTTTTAACGGAAACGTTTGCGGACCGATAATTTTTAGATATTTAGGTTATTAAGAAGAAACATATTAAATTAGCTTTACTCGGTTAGTTTTGTAATAGTCTTTACACTTAAAATTAGCCTATATTTATTTAGAAATGAAGAAAAAAGTAACATTAAAGCAAATTGCAAGAGAGTTAGATGTATCGATATCTACAGTTTCTAGAGCCTTGGCAGACAGCAAGGAAATAGGAGAGAATACCAGAAGACGAATACAATCATTTGCTAAGTTTCTTAACTATAAGCCAAATAATATTGCGCTAAGTTTAAAAAACAAGAAGACCAAAACTATTGGAGTTTTAATTCCCGAAATAGTACATCACTTTTTTTCAACTGTTATACGAGGCATCGAAATTGTAGCAAATCAACGTGGTTATAATGTAATTGTAGGGCTTTCTAATGAATCTTTTTCTAAAGAGGTGTTAAATATGGAAATGTTGGCAAATGGGAGTATTGATGGATTTATTTTATCTATTTCAAAAGAAACCCTTCTTAATCAAGATTATCATCATTTTAACGAAACAATAAGCCAAGGCATTCCTATTGTTATGTTCGATCGTGTGGTTAACGAGGTAGAATGCGACAAAGTTATAGTTGACGATTTTAAAGGTTCGGTTAAAGCAGTAAAAAAACTCATTACAAACGGTTGTAATAATATAGGGTTAATCACCACAATGGATTATGTAAGTGTGGGCAGATTGCGTACCCAAGGGTATTTACGTGCTTTAGAGGAAAGTCATATTTATGCCGAACCAAACCTTATTCTGAAGATAGATGATAATTTGTCTGTAGAAGAAAATTTAGATTTACTTGAAGCTGAAATTGAACAATTGTTTAAAAAGAATCCAAAAATTGATGGTGTTTTTGCAGTAAATGAATTGTATGCAGTTACTGCTATGAAAGTTGCAAAAAAATTAGGATATTCTATTCCAGATGCTCTGCAGGTTATTGGTTTTACCGATGGTGTTTTGTCAAAACACGCATCGCCTAGTTTAACCATTGTAAGTCAGCACGGACAAAAAATAGGGGAAAAAGCAGCCGATTTATTAATCGATAGATTAGAAATGGAAGACGATGAAAGTGATGTAAGTATTGCCGAAAACAATAGTGATCAAGCTTTTAAAACCCATATTATCGAGACGGAAATTATTGAAAGAGAATCAACTAAATAATTTTTTTTTTGGAAATTTAAAATTCTTTTCTATATCTTTGACGCAGAATCAAAACTTATATTTTCACTTCTCACAAAGTAAGTTTTGATAAGTTTTATGCTTATCAATAGTATCAATTAAATACTATTTCGATGGAAAAGCGTAAGTTAAGTTTTCTTCAAATCTGGAACATGAGTTTCGGATTTATGGGAATTCAAATGGGTTTTGCTCTACAAAATGCCAATGCAAGTAGAATTCTTCAAATTTTTGGAGCCGATGTACATCAGTTATCATGGTTTTGGATTATAGCGCCATTAATGGGCTTAATCGTTCAGCCTATAGTTGGGTATTATAGCGATAAAACTTGGGGACGGTTTGGAAGAAGAAAACCATTCTTCTTAGTCGGTGCTATTTTAGCATCCATAGGTCTTGTCTTAATGCCGCAGGCAGATATTTTTACGGCTTTTTTACCAGCTATTTGGGTTGGTGCAGGATTCTTAATGATTATGGATGCATCTTTTAATATCGCCATGGAGCCGTTTCGTGCTTTAGTAGGGGATAATTTAAGAACCGACCAACGAACCTTAGGATTTAGTGTGCAAACCGCTTTAATAGGTTTTGGTGCAGTTATTGGATCCTGGTTGCCATACACTTTAACCAATTGGTTTGGTGTATCTAATACTACTGTGGCAGGTGAAGTTCCTTTAAACTTAATTTTATCTTTTATTATTGGAGCCATTATTTTGGTACTTTCTATTTTGGTTACAGTGTTTACAACCAAGGAATATACGCCAGAAGAATTAGCTCAATTTGATGACGATGCTTTAGATTCTATAAATGAAGTTGTTTCAGAAAAAACCGGGTTAAAAACCATTTTTGAGGATTTCAAAAACATGCCAACCACCATGCGCCAGTTAAGCTGGGTACAATTTTTTTCATGGTTTGGTTTATTTGGTATGTGGGTATTTGCCGTTCCAGCGATTGCTCAGCATATTTACGGACTACCGGTTAGCGATAGTAGTAGTGTTTCGTATCAAAATGCTGGAGACTGGGTAGGTATTCTTTTTGGAGTTTACAATCTTATTTCAGCCTTGTATGCTTTCGCTTTACCATTTATAGCGAAAAAGATAGGCAGAAAACGAACACATGCCTTGTCTTTAATTATTGGAGGTCTCGGTTTGTTGTCCATTTACGTTATGCCAGATAAAAACTGGCTCATCCTTTCTATGGTTGGTATAGGTATTGCCTGGGCTAGTATTTTGGCTATGCCTTATGCTATTTTGGCGGGTTCTATTTCTGCTAAAAAGATGGGGGTGTATATGGGAATCTTTAACTTTTTCATTGTTATTCCACAAATTATCAATGCCTTAATTGGTGGTCCATTAGTAAAGTATGCTTATGGCGATCAAGCGATTATGGCTCTTATGGTAAGCGGATTTAGTTTTTTAATTGCTGCTACGCTTGTATTTAAAGTAAAAGACGTCGACGACGTTATTCAATCTTAAAAAATATCATAATGAATGGTTTTATTTTTGATCTCGATGGGGTCATTGTAGATACTGCAAAGTATCATTACCAGGCTTGGAAGCAATTGGCTAACAAAATTGGAGTAGAGTTTTCGTTGGAACAAAATGAACAGCTCAAAGGTGTGAGTAGGGTAGATTCTTTAAAAAAGATTCTTCATTGGGGACAAAAAACAATTTCTGGAGAAGAGTTTATGGCTTTAATGACTGAAAAAAACGATCAATATTTAGGTTTGATTGAAACCATGAATGAAGATGAGGTTTTGCCAGATGTTTCGAAAGTTCTGAATTATTTATCTAAGAAGCATCAAAAAATTGCCCTAGGTTCAGCTAGTAAAAATGCGGTCGGTATTCTTAATAAAGTCAATTTAACGCCCTTTTTTGATGCTATTATTGATGGAAATCAAGTAACACATGCAAAGCCAGATCCAGAGGTGTTCTTAAATGCTGCAAAACAAATAAATATTCAACCAGAACAATGTGTTGTTTTTGAAGATGCTGTGGCTGGTATTCAAGCTGCAAATGCAGCCAACATGGTAAGTATTGGTATTGGAGACGCCCATGTTTTACATGAGGCAGACTATGTGTTTAAAGACTTTACAGAAATGTCTTTAGAATTTATAGATAAACTAATTAATCCTAAAACAGTTTGCAACTAAAAATGAATCAAAATTATATAAAACCAGATCAATGGTCTATAATAGAAGAAGGCTTTGATGCAAGTCGCGTAAAGTCATCAGAAAGTCTGTTTAGCATCGGGAATGGTGCGATGGGGCAGCGAGCCAATTTTGAAGAACAGTATTCTGGATCTACATTTCAGGGTAGTTATATTGCTGGCGTGTATTATCCAGATAAAACTCGTGTAGGTTGGTGGAAAAATGGCTATCCTGAATACTTTGCAAAAGTTTTAAATGCCCCAAATTGGATAGGTATAAACGTAAAAGTTAATAACGAAATTTTGGACTTGTTTACCTGTAAAGGTATTGAGGGTTTTAGAAGAGAACTTAATATGAAAGAAGGCTGGCTATCCAGAAGTTTTAAGGCGACGCTTCAAAACGATGTTCAGGTTGCCGTGAAAACGAAGCGTTTTTTAAGTTTGGATTTAGATGAAGTTGGCGCTATTCGATATGAGATTACTCCTCTAAACACAGATGCTACCATTACATTTTCTCCGTATTTAGATGCTGGAATCACTAATGAAGACACCAATTGGGATGATAAATTTTGGGATGTTCTAAGTGTAAATCATGATAATAATCAAGCATTTATTGACGCTAAAACCATGAAAACAGCATTTCATACTTGCACTTTTATGGAATCTCAGGTTTTTATAAATAATAGTTTAGTAGATATAACTCCAGAAATTGAATCGACTTCAAATTCTATTATATTCAGTTATTTTCATAATATAAAACAAGGAGAAACTTTTTCCATAGAAAAAATTGGTGGCTATACCGTTGATTGTAATCACGATAAATCTGAATTAACTGTTGCGGCTAAGAAAGTATTAAAACAAGCAAAAACAATCGGGTTTTCTGGCTTACTAGAAAATCAAAAAAAGGCCTGGACTAACATTTGGGATATGGCCGATATAACCATTGAAGGTGATGTTAAGGCACAACAGGGTATTCGTTTTAACATTTTTCAATTAAACCAAACGTATTTAGGAAAAGATTCCCGATTGAATATTGGACCGAAAGGCTTTACTGGCGAGAAATATGGCGGAAGTACTTATTGGGATACCGAAGCCTATTGCATACCGTTTTACATGGCAACCAAGAACCAAAGTGTAGCAAGGAGTTTGTTGGAGTATCGTTACAATCATTTAGAGCGTGCTATTGAAAATGCTGAGAAATTAGGTTTTACAAGTGGTGCGGCTTTATATCCAATGGTGACCATGAATGGGGAAGAATGCCATAACGAGTGGGAAATTACCTTTGAAGAAATTCATCGTAATGGGGCTATATCTTTTGCTATTTACAATTATTACCGTTACACAAACGATTACAGTTATATACCTGAAAAAGGTCTAGAAGTACTTATAGGTATTGCACGATTCTGGCATCAGCGCGCCAGCTTTTCAAAAAGTAAAAATAAATTTGTTATTCTTGGCGTTACGGGACCAAATGAATATGAAAACAATGTAAATAATAACTGGTATACCAACTATTTAGCACAATGGTGTATCCAATATGCCATAGAAAATATTAAGAAAGTAGAAGCGGAGTATAGTTCAGATTATATAAGAATTATGAACAAAGTTAAGCTATCTATTTCTGAAATTGACGCATGGAAAAACGTAGCCGATAATATGTATTTCCCATATTCAAAAACACATCAGGTTTATTTACAACAAGATGGTTTCCTAGATAAAGATTTGATTACTGTGGCTAATTTAGACACCTCGCAAAGACCTATTAATCAGAAATGGAGCTGGGATCGTATTTTACGTTCACCCTATATTAAACAAGCCGATGTATTGCAGGGCTTCTACTTTTTTGAAGAGCAGTTTACGCAACAGGAATTAGAACGTCATTTCGATTTTTATGAGCCATTTACAGTTCACGAAAGCTCTTTGTCACCTTGTGTGCATAGTATTCAGGCTGCTAAATTAGACCGCATGGAGCAGGCTTATACGTTCTATTTACGCACGTCTCGTTTAGATTTAGATGATTATAATAAGGAGGTTCACGAAGGACTTCATATCACCTCTATGGCAGGAACTTGGATGAGTATTGTTGAAGGTTTTGGAGGTATGCGAGTAAAAGATAATAAACTATCGTTTACACCTAAAATACCTAAGCAATGGAAGGGGTACTCTTTTAAAATAAACTTTAGAAATCTAATTTTAAAGGTTCATGTTACTCAACAAGACACGACTTTTGAATTGGAAGGTCATGACACTTTACAAATTGAAATTAATGATACAGTAAGGATTCTTAAACCTAATAATTATGAGAATGTTTCGAGATAAAATAGCAATAAGTAGCTTTAAATTACTGCTGTTTATGCTTTTATTGGGCGTGCTCAATGTGGCATGCAATAATCTAGGAAAAGAGAAAAAAGTAGTATCTGATATCGAAGTAAGTACCGAAGTTCACAACGATGTAGAACGTATAGAGCCTTTAAATTGGTGGGTAGGATTTAAAAATCAGGACATACAATTATTGGTTAAGGATTCCGTTATTTCGAGGTCTAAACCAGAAATTAAATATCCTGGAGTAACTATTTCAGCAGTTCATAATGCAAAAAGTCCTAATTATTTGTTTATCGATTTACATATCGATGTACAGACGCAGCCAGGAAAATTCAATATCCTTTTTAAGTTTGAAAATGGAAAGATTAAACGTCAAACTTACGAGCTTAAATCCAGAGTGAAGCCTTCAGAAGCCTATATAGGTTTTAATAGTACAGATGCTATTTATTTAATTACACCCGATAGATTTTCAAACGGAGACGCTTCAAACGATATTAATGAAACGTTATTAGAGAAAACCATCGATAGAACAAATGATTATGCCAGACATGGTGGAGATATTAAAGGCATTACCAATCATTTAGATTACATTGAAGACCTTGGATTTACTGCCATTTGGCCTTGTCCGTTGTTAACTAACAATATGTCCAATAGTTCGTACCATGGCTATGCAATGACCAATTTTTACGAAATTGATCCACGTTTTGGAAGTTTAGAAGAGTATTTGGAATTGTCTGAAAAAGCTAGTAAAAAAGGTATAAAGCTTATTATGGATCAGGTTGCGAACCATTGTGGGTCTGAGCATTGGTGGATGAAAGATTTACCATTTTCCGATTGGTTAAATCAACAAAAAACCTTTGAAAACAAAGAAAACTTAAAAAACTCTAACCATCGCCGCACCACTAATCAAGATTTATATGCTTCAACGCGAGACAAACAGGATATGATTGATGGTTGGTTTGTGGCATCCATGCCGGATTTAAATCAAAAAAATCCGTTTATGGCAACGTATATTATACAAAATAGTATTTGGTGGATAGAAACTGCAGGATTGGGAGGCATTCGCCAAGATACTTACCCGTATTCCGATAAAGACTTTATGAGCAAATGGGCAGGTGCAATTATGGCCGAATATCCAAATTTTTCAATTGTAGGAGAAGAATGGAGTACGAATCCATTACTTATTGGGTATTGGCAGGAAGGAGCAAAAAACCGAGATGGTTACGATTCTAATTTAAAATCTCCAATGGATTTTGCTATGCAGCATCAAATTGTGAATGCTTTAAACGAAGATGAAAGTTGGGAAAACGGTTTAGTTAAGATGTATGAAGGTTTGGCAAACGATTTTAATTATGCATCACCAAAAAACCTTTTAATTTTTCCCGATAATCATGATATGAGTCGAATTAGTACACAATTACATGAAGATGTCGATAAAGTAAAAATGGCATTAGGCTACATGTTTACATTGCCTAGAATACCCCAATTTTACTACGGAACCGAGATTTTAATTAATGATTCTATCAACCCAGGAGATCATGGTTTAATAAGAACAGATTTTCCAGGCGGATGGGATGGTGATGTTGTTAATGCTTTTTCTGGTGAAGGATTAACAAGTTCGCAAAAAGATATGCAGCTGTATGTAAAACAATTAATGAATTACAGAAAACATAGCAAAGCCATTCATGGAGGTAAAACCATTCATTTTGCACCTGAAAATGGTGTTTATGCCTTGTTTAGAGTACTCGAAGATGAGGTTGTTATAGTTATTTTAAATAAAAGTAACGAGGTTAGTTTACAAACAGTAACTTTTAACGAACTTGGTTTGAAAGGTAGACAAATCAAAAATATTATAAATGAAGAATTAAGTATTTGGGGAGATAAAATCACAGTAAACCCCAACGGAATTAGTTTGTTTTCAACTAAAATTCACAATTAATAAATATAATTACAATGAAAAAATTAATGTTATTCGTGCCTGTATTAATGCTGTTTATTTCCTGTAAAAATGAGAAAAAAGAGGCTGTACAGGAGGTTGATGTAGCTCAGGAATTAAGCGTTTTAAGTCCAATTGATAATAACGTTTTAGAATCGGCAGTTATTTATGAAGCCAATATAAGGCAGTATTCTAAAGACGGATCATTTGATGCCTTTGCTAAAGATATTCCACAGCTAAAAGAATTGGGAGTTAAAATTATTTGGTTGATGCCGGTATTTCCAATTTCAGAAACCAAAAGAAAAGCAACTGGTGGAGATTTCGCCTATAAATTAAAGGATGAAGCCGAACGCAAAAAAATGCTTGGAAGTTATTATGCTGTATCTAATTACACGGAGATAAATCCAGAATTTGGAACTATTGAAGATTTTAGAAAACTTGTAAAAACAGCCCACAATTATGGTATTTATGTCATTTTAGATTGGGTGCCTAACCATACTGGTTGGGATCATGAGTGGATAACCACGCATCCAGATTATTACACGCAAAATGATAAGGGAGAAATAATAGACCCAATTAATCCCGACACTGGCGAATCGTGGGGTTGGGAAGATGTAGCAGACCTTAATTACGATAATCAAGATTTGAGAAAAGAAATGATTGCCGATATGAGTTATTGGATAACAGAGGAAAATATTGATGGATTTCGCTGCGACGTGGCAAGCAATGTGCCTACCGATTTTTGGGCTAAGGCCATTCCAGAATTAAGAGCCAAGAAAGATATTTTTATGTTAGCTGAAGCTTGGCAACCTGAGTTAATGAAAGACAGTCTTTTTGATATGGCTTACGGTTGGGAATTTCATCATATTATGAATGACATGGCTAAAGGGAAAATGAAATTAAACGATTTAAAGAAATATATTGATAAAAATAAAACCAAGTATGAAGCCGATGATATTTTAATGAATTTTGTAACGAATCATGATGAAAATTCCTGGAATGGAACGGTTAAAGAGCGACTTGGTGATGCTTCAAAATTAATGACAGCCTTAAGCTATGTAATGCCTGGAATGCCGCTAATTTATTCCGGACAGGAATACGGTTTAGATTATCGATTAAAGTTTTTTGAAAAAGATTCCATCCCTAAAACCAAAGGTGAAGCATGGGACTTGTTAAGTGCGTTGGGTAATTTAAAAAATAGCAACCCTGCTTTAAATGGAGGAAAACAATCGGCAGCATTGAAGATTTTGGAGACTCAAAACGCAAATATATTGTTTCTGGAACGCACGAATAAAAAAGATAAAATTACGTTTATAGGTAATTTTTCAAAAGAAGAACACGCTTTTGAGCTTCCTATACATGGCGATTATGTCGATTTTAAATCAAATACTAGTGTTGATTATCAACAAGGGGCAAACATGACTTTGATACCTTGGGAATTCAAAATTCTAATCAGCAAATAAAAAATATCTAACTAAATAAAACCATAAAAATGAAGCATAAAAAGTATTTATTGCTATATACCCTTTTAACAATTTTCGGTGTAAAAGCACAGCAAGTTTCCTCACCTGGGGGAAATATTTCTTTGGAATTTTCAATAAATTCAGAAGGAGAACCGACCTATAAAGTTTTTTATAAAAACAAGACAGTAATTAAATCTAGTAAGCTTGGATTTACACTTAAGGCTTCCGAAAATCTTAATAAAGGATTTGAACTTTTAGATAGTGAAACAGCAACTTTTAATGAAACCTGGAAACCAGTTTGGGGTGAAGAAAGTGAAATTAGAAACCATTATAATGAATTACTGGTACGTTTAAATCAAACAACTACACAGCGCGTTATGAATATTCGTTTTCGAGTATTTAATGAAGGTGTAGGGTTTCGTTATGAGTTTCCTGAACAACCCAATTTAAATCATTTTGTTATTGAAGATGAGAAAACGCAGTTCGCGATGACTGGCAACCACAATGCTTTTTGGATTCCAGGCGATTACGATACACAGGAGTATGATTATACTGAATCGCGCCTTTCAGAAATACGCGGTTTAATGAATAAATCTATAACAGAAAACCTATCGCAAAAATCATTTTCATCAACTGGAGTTCAAACAGCCTTAATGATGAAAACCGATGAAGGATTATATATTAATATCCATGAGGCAGCACTTATTGATTTTTCAGTTTTACACCTTGAATTGGATGATGAAAACTTCATTTTTAATGCCTGGTTAACTCCAGATTCACAGGGTGTAAAACCTTATATGATTGCACCAGCGAATACGCCATGGCGAACCATTATGGTTAGCGATGATGCGCGCGATATTTTAGCATCAAGAATAACCTATAATTTAAATGAACCTTGTCTCATAGAAGATACTTCATGGATTAAACCGGTTAAATACGTTGGCGTTTGGTGGGAAATGATTACTGGTAAAAGCTCTTGGGCATATACCAACGATTTTAAAGCAGTAAAATTAGGAGTTACCAATTATAATAAAGCCACACCTAATGGAACGCATGGTGCAAATAATAAACATGTTAAGGAATTAATTGATTTTGCTGCATTACATGGTTTTGATGGTGTTTTGGTTGAAGGATGGAATGTTGGTTGGGAAGACTGGTATGGGCATTCTAAAGATTATGTGTTTGATTTTGTAACCCCTTATCCAGATTTTGATGTCGATGAAATTCAAGAGTATGCCAAATCTAAAGGTGTAGAAATGATTATGCATCATGAAACATCATCTTCAGTTAGAAATTACGAAAGGCATTTAGATGAAGCATATAAGTTCATGAAAGATCACGGTTATAACGCTGTAAAGAGTGGTTACGTAGGAGATATTTTGCCAAGGGGTGAAAACCATTACAGCCAATGGATGATCAATCATTATCAGTATGCTCTTGAAAAAGCTGCTAATTATAAGATTATGGTTAATGCTCATGAAGCGGTTAGGCCTACGGGAATTGCCAGAACCTACCCAAATTTAATAGGAAATGAAGCGGCGCGTGGTACCGAATATCAAGCTTTTGGAGGCTCGAAACCAAATCATGTTACCGTGTTACCATTCACGCGTTTAATAGGCGGCCCCATGGATTATACTCCAGGAATTTTTGAAATGGACATAAGTAAATTAAATTCGGATAATAAATCGCATGTAAATAGTACCATCGCTAACCAATTAGCATTGTATGTAACCATGTACAGTCCATTGCAAATGGCAGCCGATTTACCAGAGAATTATAATAGATTTTTAGATGCTTTTCAGTTTATAAAAGATGTTGGGTTAGACTGGGATAGAAGTTTGTATTTAGAAGCCGAACCGGGAAGTTATATTACCATTGCAAGAAAAGCAAAAGGCACAAACAATTGGTTTATTGGAAATGTAAACGGAAAGCAAAATAGAGAATCCAATATTTCATTAGACTTTTTAGATAAAGGAAAAACATATGTTGCAACGGTTTATGCCGATGCCAAAGATGCCAATTATAAAACCAACCCACAGGCATACACTATTAAAAAGATGAAAGTAACAAGCAAATCAAATATATCACTAAAAAGTGTCGAGGCAGGTGGTTATGCGATTAGTATTGTAGAAGAATAGTTAAATTATTTGATCAAGCTTATCTAATTCTGATATAAAAGGGTTCTACATTTTTCTGTTCGCTCTACTAAATGAGACTCAATTTGGTTCTTTTCTTTTTATTGATGTAATCATCTTTAAATGAATTTTTTAGATCAAAAGTTATGTTGACTTTAATGGTTCTGAGTTCCTCATTTTTTAGTAAAAATTTAGAGCCTTTTGGAAACATGATATCCTGGAACCCTTAATAGAATTGGACCTAAAATGTGTTAGGGTAACTGTTCTATGCGCTTAAAATGGGCAAAATAAAAAAAACTTTAAGCACTGATTTTTAAAGGGTTTCCAGATTTTAAATAGCCTTACTAAAGGTAACCACTTTTTTAACTATCAAATTTTCTAGTGTAAATATATAGATGTGGAATTACCAAATTGAACTGAACGTTAAGTTAAAAAATATAATTGCTAAGAGATTAACTTAGCAATCATAAGAAAAAATAAAATTAGTGTAACATGATAATTGTCATATTCTTAAATAATTGCTATCAATACATTTGCCAATTAATTCCGTAAAATAGTATCGGTTAGATATTTAAGCTTATGAAAAATACACATACATTCCATATTCCAGTAATGGGAATAGGATTTACTATAGACACGCCTTTAAAGGTAGCACAATACGGTATAGATTCGGTAATTTCTTTGGTAGATGATATTTTATTGGAGAAATTAAGGAAAATGTACTGCGAAAAACACAAACTTCCTTTTAAAGAGATTAGCGATAAGATTGAAGATTTTAGAGCAAAAAGAATTACGTCCTATCTAAATTTAATTAGTGATTTATGTGATGAAAACTTTGAAGCTTTAAAAAATGTAACAAAAGAAAATGAAGCAAAACTAAAGGCATATATAGATATGTTGCCAAAACAATCCATACTAAAATTAGAATTTAAAAAGCTAACAGAGAACGGTTTTAATTTTACAGAATTAAAAAAGTGGGCAACAAAAAACTTAAAAAAGGGAAGTATTGATGTCAATATTATGACAAAGGTAGATAAGGAAAACTATGTAAAAGGAGTTAAATTATCATCAGAATATAATGATGCGCATGCGGCACTTCGAGGTTATGCCAACAGTAAACTGTGTTCCTCAGTAGTGCTTTCGGCAGGAATGAACCCTAGATTGTACAGTTACATAGAACAATTTGATGCCTTTTATCCCGATATAAATGGGGTAATTAAAAAGAAAATTATTTTAAAGGTTAGCGATTATAGGTCTGCTTTAATTCAAGGTAAGTTTCTAGCAAAAAAGGGGTTGTGGGTATCTGAATATAGAATTGAATCAGGACTAAACTGTGGTGGACATGCCTTTGCTACCGATGGGTATCTTTTAGGGCCTGTTTTAGCTGAATTTAAAGAAAAGAGAGATGAATTGATTGCTTCTACGTACGATTTGTTTATACAAGAACTAGTAAATAAGCAAAAACCCGTACCAGAAAATATCTTACCATTAAAAATTACAGCGCAAGGAGGTGTTGGCACAGAGGAAGAGCACAATTTTTTAATGGATTATTACAATTTAGATTCTGTTGGCTGGGGAACACCATTTTTGTTGGTTCCAGAAGCGACCACGGTAGACGATTTAACTTTAAGTAAACTTGTAAACGCCAAGGAAGAAGATTTGTATTTAAGTGATATTTCACCATTAGGTGTGCCTTTTAATAATCTTAGAAATAACACTAAAGATGCTGAGAAAGAAAATTTAATCAACAAAGGAAGACCAGGTAGTTCCTGCCCTAAAAAGTTTGTTGCTTTAAATAAAGAGTTTAAAGAAACCGGTGTTTGCACCGCATCTAGAGAATACCAACACCATAAAATAAAAGAGTTAGATGCTCAAAATTTAAGTTTAGAAATATATCAAAGTAAGTTTAATAAAATTGTAGAGAAATCTTGTACCTGTGTGGGCCTTGGTACTTCCGCATTATTGGCATATGATTTAGATACTAAAACAGAAGGAGCAGGGGTTTCCATTTGCCCAGGTCCAAACATGGCGTACTATTCTAAAATCATGAGCTTAAAAAACATAACCGATCATATTTATGGTCGTGATAACATGATTACGCGAACCGATCGTCCCAATCTATTTGTTAAAGAATTGAATATTTATTTAGAATATCTTAAAGCGAAACTGGAAGAAGTAAAAGATTCCATGAACAAAAAAGACGAAAAATACTTATTGACCTTTACTACTAATATGAAGGAAGGTGTTCAGTATTATCAAAAACTCTTCGGTAGTTTAAAAGATATATTCAAAAATGCCAAAAAAGATATTTTAAATGAGTTAGATAAAAGCACAATAGTACTTCAGCAAATTCATTCTAAAATTGAAGCACTTTCAAAAATTCAAACATCAGTTGCCTAAAAAATAGGTTTCTTAAAAGTGAAACTATAAGGCTCATTGTCAAATCTGATATATATCATTTTATCCATGGTATATCTTATCAACCTTTGCAAAACTTTAGAATTTTAAATAACTATGACAGACCAAACCTGTTTTCATTGCGGAGATTCTTGTCAAAATGAAATTGTAAATTTTGACGATAAACTATTTTGCTGTTATGGCTGCAAAACGGTTTATGAGATATTTTCTGAAAACGATTTGAGCTGTTATTACGATTTGCAATCGGCTCCTGGAGCAACGCCCAAGGACATAGCAGGTAAGTACGATTTTTTAGAACAACCGAATATCATCGAGAAACTTACCGAATTTAACGATGGAAACACGCAAATTGTAACGCTGTACATTCCACACATTCATTGCAGTTCCTGTATTTGGATTTTGGAAAACCTTAACAAGCTCAATGCTAATATTAACGCATCTCAAGTAAATTTCGGAAAAAAGCAGGTGCGGGTTACTTATAAAGCCTCAAACTGTGCACTTAAAGATGTTGTTTTGCTTTTAAGCAGCATAGGTTACGAGCCCTATATTTCGTTGGAAGATTATAAAACAGGAAAAACGGCCGTAAATCGTTCTTTGGTTTACAAAGTTGCCATTGCAGGTTTTGCTTTTGGTAATGTGATGTTTTTATCGTTTCCAGAGTATTTTGAGGTGGGTGAATTTTGGTTGGAACAATACAAGCACCTGTTTAGATGGTTGATGTTTTTCTTTTCACTGCCGGTTGTTTTTTATGCCAGTTGGGATTATTTTATTTCCGCCTATAAAGGGCTGCGTTCTAAAATCCTTAATATCGATGTGCCCATAGCGTTGGGAATTGCCGTGTTATTTGTAAGAAGTTCGGTTGAAATTATACTCAATATTGGTTCGGGCTTTTTTGATAGCCTTACAGGGTTGGTGTTTTTTCTGCTTCTGGGGAAATTCTTTCAGCAAAAAACCTATCAATTTTTGTCTTTTGAAAGAGATTATAAATCGTATTTCCCTATTGCGGTTACTAAAATTGATACCGATGGAAAAGAAACCCCTATTCAAGTATATGATATTCAAAAAGGCGATCGTTTATTAATACGTAACGAAGAGCTTATCCCGGTAGATGGTATTTTAATACATGGAAATGCATCTATCGATTATAGTTTTGTTACAGGAGAGTCGGAAACCGTTATTAAAAAATCGGGAGATAAACTTTTTGCAGGTGGAAAGCAAACCACGGGTGTTATTGAGGTGGAAGTACTGCATACGGTAGAGCAAAGTTATCTTACCCAGCTTTGGAGCAACGATGTTTTTAACCAAACCGATGCTAAAAGTTTCACAACATTAACTAATGTTATTAGTAAACGTTTTACCATTGCGGTTCTTTCAATTGCATTTATATCAACTGCCTTTTGGTTGTTTGTAGATGCTTCAAAAGCCTTAAATGTATTCACTTCGGTATTAATTATTGCATGCCCATGTGCCATTGCTTTGGCGGCACCTTTTACTTTAGGAAATGTGCTGCGAATTTTCGGGAAACTTAAATTCTATTTAAAAAACGCCACCGTTATAGAGCAGTTGGCAAGCATCAATACCCTTATTTTTGATAAAACAGGAACCATTACATCCAGTAAAAAAAATCAGGTAGTTTATGAAGGTGAAACACTTTCAACTGCTGAAGAAATCCTTCTTAAAAACACATTAAGAGGATCTAACCACCCGCTGAGTAGGTCGCTTTACAATTTATTGGATGCACACAACATTGTAACGCTCAATTATTTTGAGGAGCATTTGGGGCATGGTATAGAAGCCAGATATCTTAACGATAGTATAAAGGTGGGGTCTTCAAAATTTGTTGGTCAAATGGAAGCGATAGCGGTATTGGATACCTCAGTTTTTGTTAGTGCCAATAACCAATACAAAGGAAAGTTTGTATTTCACTCTAGTTATAGAAAAGGATTGTCTAAACTATTTAACAAACTGAAAAAAGATTATGATTTGGTGATTCTTTCAGGTGATAATGAGGGTGAACGCGATAACCTAAAGAAGTTATTGCCATCAAAAACCAAATTGATATTCAATCAAAAACCGAATGATAAGTTGGAATATATTAAATACCACCAGTCAGAAGGTGCTAAAGTTTTGATGATAGGTGATGGTTTAAATGATGCTGGCGCGTTGGCACAAAGTGATGTTGGTATTGCGCTTTCTGAAAATGTTAATGTGTTTTCGCCTGCCTGCGATGCTATTTTGGAAGCTTCAAAATTCAATAAGTTGTACGATTATATCAAAGCTTCAAAAGCAGCCATTAAAATAATAAAATGGAGTTTTTTATTGTCGCTAATGTACAATGTTGTTGGGTTGTATTTTGCGGTTACAGGCCAGTTGGCACCCGTTATAGCTGCTATTTTAATGCCTTTAAGTTCTATTAGTGTTGTAGTTTTTACAACCATATCCACCAACTGGTACTGCAGGAAATTAAAATAATTCCAAATAGGTTAAACATGACATATATCATATTTTAAAAATAAGCTCCATAGTAGTTTTACATCGTAAACAGAATAAAAAATGAGTGCTATTTATATTTTATTAACCATTAGTGTAGTTGTTGCAGTTTTCTTTTTTGCTGTTTTTATAATAGCTGTTAAAAAAGGGCAATACGATGATAGCTATACGCCTTCGGTTCGTATGCTTTTTGAAGACGAACTTGTTAAAGACCAAACAAAAGTAACCGTAAAACCAAAAAAGACCATTTAATTATTATGGAAGTACAACAGTTCTATTACGACAATAAAATTGTCAAAAAATTTCTTATGGCCACCATGTTATGGGGCGTTGTTGGAATGTTAGTAGGTTTATTACTGGCATTTCTATTTTTGTTTCCTAACCTTACAGATGGTATTTCTTGGTTGAGTTTTGGCCGCATACGTCCTTTACATACCAATGCCGTTATATTTGCCTTTGTAGGAAATGCTATTTTTGCAGGGGTTTATTATTCTACACAACGTTTGCTTAAAACTAGAATGGCAAGTGATGTGTTAAGTAATATAAACTTTTGGGGTTGGCAATTAATTATTGTTGCCGCGGCCATTTCGTTGCCATTGGGTTACACATCATCTAAAGAATATGCTGAACTGGAATGGCCTATAGATATAGCCATTGCTTTAATTTGGGTTGTTTTTGGTTGGAATTTAATTGCCACCATTCTTAAACGTCGCCAACGCCATTTGTATGTGGCTATTTGGTTTTATATCGCAACGTTTGTAACGGTCGCTGTATTGCATATTTTTAATAGTTTGGAGTTGCCTGTTAGTGGTATGAAAAGTTACTCGGTATATGCAGGGGTGCAAGATGCTTTGGTACAGTGGTGGTATGGGCATAATGCCGTGGCATTTTTCTTAACGACTCCGTTTTTAGGCCTTATGTACTATTTTGTACCTAAAGCTGCTGATAGACCTATTTACTCATATCGCTTATCCATTGTTCATTTTTGGTCGTTAATCTTCATTTACATTTGGGCAGGTCCCCATCACTTATTATATACCGCTTTACCGGAGTGGGCCCAAAATTTAGGTGTTGCCTTTTCTGTTATGCTTTTGATGCCTTCTTGGGGAGGTATGATCAATGGTTTATTAACTCTTAGAGGTGCTTGGGATAAAGTTCGCACAGATCCCGTATTGAAATTCATGGTAGTAGCCATTACTGGTTATGGTATGGCAACTTTTGAAGGTCCAATGCTTTCGTTAAAAAATGTAAATGCTATTGCACATTACACTGACTGGATTATTGCTCACGTACATGTTGGAGCTTTGGCTTGGAACGGGTTCTTAACCTTTGGTATGGTTTATTTCTTGGTACCACGTTTGTTCAAAACAAAATTATATTCAAACAAATTGGCCAATTTACATTTCTGGATAGGCACATTGGGTATCATCATGTACGCACTTCCTATGTATGTTGCGGGCTTTACACAAGCTAGTATGTGGAAACAATTTAACCCTGACGGAACGTTGGTATATGGTAACTTCTTGGAAACCGTTACTGAAATTATGCCCATGTATTGGATGCGTGCCATTGGAGGTTCATTATATATAATTGGTGTGTTTGTCATGATTTATAATGTAGTGGTAACCATGAAACGAGGCAGTGAGGTAACCGATGAATTGGCTGAGGCTGCTGCACTTCAAAAAGTTTCTAAAAAACGTGCTGCAGGAGAAGGTTGGCATGAAGTGTTGGAAAGAAAACCAATTCAGTTAACCATTGGAGCTACCATAGCCATACTTATTGGTGGTATCATTCAAATTGTACCAACCATTATGGTAAAATCCAATATACCAACTATTTCTAGCGTAAAACCTTATACGCCTTTAGAATTAGAAGGTCGTGATATTTATATCCGCGAAGGTTGCGTAGGTTGCCATTCACAAATGGTGCGTCCTTTTAGAGATGAAGTAGAACGATATGGTGATTATTCCAAAGCAGGGGAATATGTGTACGACCATCCTTTCCTTTGGGGAAGTAAACGCACAGGACCCGATTTGCATAGGGTTGGAGCTAAATATTCTGATAACTGGCATTTGAACCATCTTTACGATCCGCAAAGCACATCCAGTGGTTCTATTATGCCTGCTTACAAATGGTTAGTGACTAATGAATTGGATAAATCTGAAACTGAAAAAAAGATGAAGGTGATGGTGTCTTTAGGTGTGCCTTATACAGATGCTGATATTGCTAATGCCCAAAAAAGCATGGCAGAACAAGGTGAACAAATTGAAAAAAATCTTTATTCCGATCCAGATTTTGCCAATAGTTATGAAAACGACAAGAAAAATGGAGGTGCAAGTTTTGTAGAAATGCGTAACCGTGAAGTGGTTGCCATTATAGCTTACTTACAACGTTTGGGTACCGATATTAAAGTTAAAGATTTAGAAGAAAAAGTCACGCAAAACGAATAGACCATGTTAAAATTTGTCAAAAACTATATGGATAGTATTGATGGCATAGAAATCTATCCAATCATCTCATTATTAATATTCTTTGCATTTTTTGTAGGCTTGTTTTGGTGGGTTGTAACAGCTAAAAAAGCCTATGTCAACAAAATGAGTAACATTCCTTTAGATAACCAAAACGACATGACATTATGAGACGTATACTTCCATCATATATAAGAGTTCCATTAGTGTTCTTTGCAATTTTTGGATGCATTGAATATAGTATAGATTCGGGCAATGAGCCTGCATTTCTAAAGTATCCAATAATTATGTTGTTCCTGTTATTGGTGCTTCTAATTTTGATAGCTATTGAAATAATTGTAAATGCTTTAGAAAATATTTTGTTTCAAAGTTTAGATGAAGCTGGAAAAGCATCGTATTTGTCTGAAAAAAAACAAACGCCTAAAATCATTTTATGGGTAAAAAACACTTACAAGAAGTTATTAGGTTCTAAACCTATAGAGGCTGAAGGCGAAATTATTTTAGACCATAATTACGATGGTATTAAAGAGTTGGATAACGATTTGCCACCTTGGTGGTTATATGGTTTTTATGCTTCAATTGCATTCGCTTTTATTTATATGTTGCGTTACCATGTCTTTAATGGTAATAATCAGTATGATGAATTACAGGTAACTTTAGAACAAGCAAAAGTAGAGCTTGAAGAATACAAAAAAACCGCAAAAGATCTAGTAGATTACAATACAGTTGTAGTTTTAACTGATGCTGCCGATTTAGCAAATGGTAAACAAATTTTTCAAACCAATTGTGTAGCTTGCCATATGGCAGATGGAGGCGGTGGTATAGGGCCTAACCTTACAGATGAGCATTGGATTTTAGGTGGAGGCATTAAAAATGTGTTCCATACCATATCAGAAGGAGGGCGTTCCGGAAAAGGGATGATTGCTTGGAAGCAAAGCTTAAAACCTTCAGAAATTGCTCAAGTGGCAAGCTATGTACTCACATTACACGGAACAATCCCAGCAAATCCAAAAGCTCCAGAAGGTGATATATGGTCCACAGATCAGGTGAAAGACTTGCAAATCCCTTCTGAAATTAATGAAAATATCATAAAAGTGGATTCTACAGTTACATTAACTGAATAAGACACTATTACATCTATTTAAATGGACTTTTTAGATATATAAAAAGTAGCACAAATTATTTAGATTGTTTACAACAAACCTTTTAAGGTAATTAGAACCATGAGCATACCAGATACCGAAAGCTTTAGAGATTCTCTTGGCACGATAACGAATGACGGGAAACGTGCATGGGTATATCCAAAAAAGCCAAGTGGTAAGTTTTATAACTATCGAAAATTGGTTAGTTATGTGCTTTTGCTGTTTTTATTGGCGGCACCATTTGTGAAAATTGGTGGTAATCAATTTTTGATGTTCAATATATTGGACCGTCGATTTAATATATTCGGTTTTCCATTTTGGCCTCAAGATTTTCATTTGTTTGTGCTTTCCATGCTTATTGGGGTTATTTTTGTAGCCTTATTTACGGTTGCATTCGGACGTATTTTTTGCGGATGGATTTGTCCACAAACCATTTTTATGGAAATGGTATTTAGGCGCATTGAATATTGGATAGAAGGGGATAGAGGTGCGCAAATACGTTTGGATAAACAAGGTTGGAATGCTGATAAAATAAAAAAGAGAGGCATCAAATGGTTTCTATTTTTGGTTATTTCATTTGTTATTGCCAATGTGTTTTTAGCTTATTTGATAGGAGGAGATAAAGTTATTCAATACATTTTAGAAGGGCCTTTTAGCCATTTAAGTACTTTAATATCACTATTGATTTTTACCGCCGTATTTTATTTTGTTTTTGCTTGGTTTCGCGAACAGGTATGCATCATAGCTTGTCCTTATGGGAGATTGCAAGGGGTGTTGCTGGATACCAAATCGATTGTAGTGGCATACGACCACAAGCGTGGGGAAGCTGAAAAAGGCAGAAAAAAATTCAGAAAAAATGAAGATAGGAAAGCGCTTGGTTTTGGAGACTGTATAGATTGTTATCAATGTGTGAATGTGTGCCCTACAGGTATTGATATTAGAAATGGTACACAGTTGGAATGCGTAAATTGTACCGCATGTATTGATGAGTGCGACCACATTATGGAAAGTGTTAATTTTCCAAAAGGATTAATACGTTATGCCAGTGAAGAAAATATTGAGGAGAAAAAGAAATTCGAGTTTACAGCTAGATTAAAAGGTTACAGCGCTGTATTACTCATTCTTACAGGGGTTTTAATAGGCATGCTTTTGTTAAGAAATGATGTGGAAGCTAGAGTGCTCCGTTTGCCAGGGCAGTTATACGAGCATAAAGACAATAATATTATAAGCAACGTATTCACTTATAAATTGATTAATAAAACCACTAAAGATATTATCGATATCAGTTTTAAATTGCGAAAATATAAAGGCACAATTAAAATTGTTTCAACGGAAAAAACATTTATAGTGCCAGCACAAGGACTTGCAGAAGGAACACTGTTTATAGAATTGCCGCAAAGTGAATTGGAAGGTGATAAAAATAAACTCATGATAGAGGTTTATAGTGGGAAAGATTTAATTGAAACAACCACAGTTAACTTTTTAGGTCCACGTAGTTACAAGTAAATTAAATAAAACTAAAAAACAAAGTATATGAAATTCAATTGGGGAACAGGTATTGTAGTGGCGTTTATAGCCTTTATCAGCTTTATATTGTATTTTGTTATTACAATGAGTACCAACAAAAAGTATGAACACGACTTGGTTATTGATAATTATTATGGTCAAGAATTGGAGTTTCAAAATGCTATAAACAAAGAAATTCATTCACAAACCTTAAAGCAGGATGTTGTTTGGAAACGCACTTCCGAAGGTTTGCTTATTGAGTTTCCGAAAAACTTTAAACCTGAAGATATTACAGGAACAATATCTTTATACAGACCCTCCAATAAACTGTTGGATTTTGAAACAGCCATTCAATTATCAAATCATACTTTTTTAATAACAGAAAAGCGTTTGTTGGAAGGTCGTTGGAATTTGAAGGTTGATTGGAAAGTAAACGGCGAAGCTTATTTGTACAAAAAAGAAATTGTTTATTAAATGTTGTGGTCGGCATTCATATTTGGCATATTAGGCAGCTTTCACTGCGTGGGTATGTGTGGGCCAATTGCATTCATGTTGCCAGTAGATAGAAGTCATTCTTTTCGAAAAATAAGCCAAATAGCTACCTATCATTTAGGGCGATTATTGGCCTATAGTTTCATAGGAATGTTTTTTGGCTTGGTAGGCAAAAGTCTTTACATTTTCGGAATGCAACAACAACTCTCCATCATTATAGGTGTTTTAATGATTGTTGTTGTACTGCTGCCAACAAAAACATTCAACAAATACAATTTTTCAAAACCGCTTTATTCCATTATATCTAAAGTTAAATCGGCTTTAGGTAAAGCTCTAAAAAAGAAAACCGCCGATACTTTTTTAACTATTGGTTTTCTTAACGGATTTCTCCCTTGCGGCTTGGTTTACATGGCGGTATTTGCATCCTTAACCATGCAAAACGCCGTTCAGGGCAGTTTGTATATGGCACTTTTTGGATTGGGAACCATGCCGTTAATGACTTCGGCTATTTATCTTGGTAAGTTTTTGAAAGGTAAAGCAAAACAGCGCATCCAAAAAGTGATACCTGTGTTTGTGGCTCTTATAGGAGTTTTGTTTATTCTTCGGGGCTTAAGCTTAGGTATTCCTTATATCTCACCAGCTCCAGTGCATGAAACGGTTTCAAGTGCCATTAACTGTCATTAATGTATCTTCTCAAAAATTAAATATTTGCCTGCAATTATTTTAAAGCAATAGTTTTTATTTATCTCATATTGATTTAAATGATAGTTTTATTTTCATTTTTAATAGTATTACTATTAACTTTGCGTAAATATGAGTTGATTTATGAAAAACTTACTATCCAGTTTAAAGATTACTGTACCAGAAAATATATTTATAAAAGATCCAGAATCGTCTGAATTAGGAAAGCGCATTATTGAAAATAGCATTTCGTTGATTGATGATATTGGATTTGATGCCTTTACTTTTAAAAAATTAGCTTTAAATATAGGTTCTAATGAAAGTTCTATTTATCGCTATTTTGAAAGTAAGCATAAATTACTGCTTTATTTATCATCTTGGTACTGGGCATGGATTGAGTATCAATTGGTAATTGAAACACATGGAGTTTCAAACAATAAAGAAAAATTGATAAAAGCTATTGAAATTCTTAGCAGAACAACTGTGGAAGATTCTAACTTTATGCATATCAATAAGGTTGCTCTTAACAATGTTATAATTAATGAAAACTCAAAATCATTTTTAACCAAAGAGGTAGATCAAGAAAACAAGGATGGTTATTTTGTTATTTACAAACGTATTGTACAACGTTTGCGAGATATGATAATTAATGCGGCTCCTAACTATCAATTTCCTTCATCACTAGCAAGCACAATTATGGAAGGCGGTTTGCACCAACACTTTTTGAAAGACCACTTTTCTACTATAACAGATTGTAATTCAAAGGTGATGCCTTCTGATTTTTTTGTGAATTTAACCTTAAACGTTTTAAAACTCTAAATATGGCTCAATCTACAATGACTCCTTGGCAACGTTTAATAGGCTTATTGCAATTGGAACGAAGAGATATTTTGCAGATATTTTATTATGCTATATTCTCGGGTATTGTTGCTTTATCCCTTCCTTTAGGAATCCAAGCAATTATTAATTTATTGCAAGGCGCACAGATATCAACTTCTTGGGTTGTTCTAGTAAGTTTAGTTACCATTGGAGTTGCCTTTTCGGGTGCATTAAACCTTATGCAATTACGTATTATAGAAACCATACAACAACGGGTTTTTACGCGGTCGTCTTTTGAATTGGCATACCGTTTTCCTAAAATAAAGATGGAAGAATTACGCAATTATTACCCGCCTGAATTGGCAAATAGATTTTTCGATACTTTAACTATTCAAAAAGGATTATCGAAGATATTGATAGATGTTCCTTCTGCCGTTTTACAAATTATATTTGCACTAATCCTACTGTCTTTTTATCATCCCGTTTTCATTGTATTTGGAATCCTTTTGCTTGGGTTGATTTTTGTGGTTTTTAAATTTACCGCAAAAAAGGGTATGGAAACGAGTTTGAAAGAATCTAAGCACAAATATAAAGTAGCTCATTGGATTCAAGAAATTGCACGTGCTGTGGTTAGTTTTAAGCTTTCTGGAAGTACAAGTTTAGGGTTAAACAAAAACGATGATTTAGTAAGCGATTATTTAGAAGCTAGAGAAAGTCATTTTAAAATTTTAATGCTTCAATTTATTCAAATGGTAAGTTTTAAAGTTATTGTAACAGCTAGCTTATTACTAATTGGGGGTGCATTGGTTTTAAATCAAGAAATGAATATTGGGCAATTTGTTGCGGCCGAAATTATCATTTTACTAGTTATAGCTTCGGTTGAAAAATTAATACTTGGTTTGGAGCCTTTTTATGATGTGCTTACATCCATCGAAAAAATTGGTCAAATAGTTGATAAGGATTTGGAAAAACAAGAAGGTGAACAACCTTTGTTTAAAGATGGTTTGGAAATAGAACTTGATAATGTATCATATAAAGTATCCAATAGAGAAAAGCCCATCTTAGAAAACATATCATTTAAAATCAATCAAAAAAGCCGCATATTGGTTAATGGTGAAAGTGGTTCTGGAAAATCTACCTTATTCCGTATCATATTGGGTCTTACTAAGGCTACTTCAGGAAATGTATATGTAAACAACCTTTCACTTAGTAGCTTGTATTTAAACCACTATCGAACTCAATTAGGGATGTCTTTATTGGAAGAATCGCCTTTTGAAGGAACAATAAGGGAAAATTTAACTTTTGGAAACCCTAATGTTCCAGATGAAAAAATTTACGACATATTAGACAAAGTTGGCTTAACCAAATTTATAAGAGAACAGAATATGGGTTTGCAAACCATTATAAGTCCAAAAGGAGGTCAATTGCCATATACCATTGCAAAAAAAATAATATTAGCTAGGGCCATTATAAAAGAGCCAAAAATTCTCCTGTTAGAAGATCCATTAGATAGGTTCAATCAATCTGAAATGAAAAGTATTATTAATTATTTAACCGATAAATCGCAACCTTGGGCTTTAATTGTTGTTAGTACAAGTAAAAACTGGGTGGAAAAATGTGACGAATTTATTTTACTGGATAATGGAAAAGCTACCTTTAAAAAAATATAAATCATGCTCAACATATCTCATAATAGTTTAAACAAAAAAGTAGATTTAAAAAAATACAAATCAGCGAAAGCAGTTTTTGATATTCCTTATTACAAGAAATTCAACAAATTCCTATTGGCTATTGCCATTATTGGTTTTGTAATTCTTTTTTTGCCATGGACGCAGAATATTACAGGGCAAGGGCAAGTAACAACTTTAAAGCTTGACCAAAGGCCACAAAGCATACAATCGCAAATACCAGGAAGGATAGAAGAGTGGTTTGTACAAGAAGGAGACTTTGTGAAAAAAGGCGATACTATTTTAAGGATTTCTGAGGTAAAAAGTGAATACTTTGACAATAAACTAGCCGAAAGAACTAATCAGCAAATTACAGCAAAAGCATCATCGGTAGATGCTTATCAATCAAAAGTGAGTGCTTTAAACAGGCAAGTTTCAGCCTTATTTAATGAGCAGAAACTAAAAATAGAACAGAGCAAAAACAAATTAATTCAGGCACATCTTAAAGTAAAGAGTGATAGTATAGATTTAGAAGCGGCAAAAACCAATATAGGTATAGCAGAAAGGCAATTTGATCGTGTTCAAACATTGCAAAATGAAGGTTTAAAAGCCGTAAAAGATGTGGAAGAAAAGCGTTTAAAATTACAAGAAGCCCAAGCTAAGCTTATTGCCCAAGAAAATAAATATTTGGCTAGTAAAAACGATATATTAAATGCCAAGATAGAGTTATCACGTATAAACGCAGAGTATACCGATAAAATATCGAAAGCACAAAGTGATATCTTCACCGCGCAATCAAGCCAATTTGACTCTGAAGCACAAGTTTCAAAATTAGAAAATGAATACACCAATTACAAAATGCGAAATGATTTGCTGTATGTTACCGCTCCTCAAAACGGTTATATAAACAAGGCGCTTACAGGAGGTATAGGTGTTACTTTTAAAGAAGGAGATAAATTGGTTAGTATCATGCCATCGAATTACGATTTGGCTGTAGAAACTTTTGTAAGGCCTATTGACTTACCACTTTTACATATTGGTGACAAAGTTCGTGTACAATTTGATGGTTGGCCAGCCATAGTTTTTAGCGGTTGGCCCAATGTGTCTTATGGAACATATGGAGCTAAAATAGTGGCTATAGAGAATTTTATTAGTGAAAATGGCAAATATCGAATTCTATTGGCTCCCGATCCAAATGCTGAAAAATGGCCAGAGGCTATAAGAATTGGCTCTGGCGCACAAACCATAGCCTTGTTGGAAGATGTGCCAATTTGGTTTGAATTGTGGAGACAGATTAATAGTTTCCCCCCAAACTATTACCAACCCCAAACAGCTTTAAAAGATAAAAAATAATGAGGGCTTTTATACTTGTAATATGGTTATTGATAAGCAATATAGGTTTTGCCCAAGACAGTACATCTACTATATCATTAGCTGAATATTTAGGTTATGTAAAAACCTATCACCCAATTGTTAAACAAGCTAACCTAGTAATTAAGGAAAGCGAAGCTAAACTTATGAAGGCTAGAGGTGCATTCGACCCCAAATTCGAAGTTGATTACGATAGGAAAAAGTTTAAAAATACCGAGTATTATGATAAGTTAAATGCTTCGTTTAAAATACCAACTTGGTATGGGGTTGAAATAAAAGGAAACTTTGAAGAAAACGATGGGGTGTATTTAAACCCCGAATCTACACTTCCAGAGGATGGATTGTACAGTGTTGGTGTGTCGTTATCTGTGGCACAAGGTCTTTTGACGAATAAGCGTATGACCATGCTAAAACAAGGAAAATTATTTGTAAAACAAGCACAAGTTGACAGGCAGCTTTTGGTAAACAGCATTCTTTATGAGGCCACATTAACTTACTTTAATTGGCTTAAAACCTACAATGAAAAACAGCTTTATGAAAGTTTTCTTGCAAATGCACAACAGCGTTTTAGTGGCATTAAAAAGAATTTTGAAGTGGGCGAAATGTCGGCTATTGATACTTTAGAAGCTCGTATAGCATTAAACGACCGAAAATTAAATCTTGAAAAATCGCGTATAAAATACCTTAAAGCTTCTTTGGAACTATCAAATTATTTATGGCTTAACGACAACACCCCTATTGAAATAAAAGACCATATCATTCCTGATACAAATACTTTAGAAACCGTTGATGGAGTACTCAATACATCAGCATTAGATATTGGAGACATAAATTTAGAAAATCATCCAAAACTTCAATCTTTGGGTTACAAGTCCCAAAGTTTAACATTGGAAAAAAGATTGCAGTTAAACAATTTGTTACCTAAAATAGATTTGCAATACAACTTTTTATCTCAAACACCTGAAGTTACACAGTCGTTTAGTACGTCAGCTTATAAAACGGGAGTTAATGTTAGCTTTCCATTATTTTTAAGAAAAGAACGTGCTGAATTAAAACTAGCCAAACTTAAATTATTGAATACCGAATTGGAAATAAACTCAACACGAGTTGCTCTAAAAAATAAAATTGATGCTGTAAATCAAGAATTGGATTCATATATTTTGCAAAACAATTATATTGAAACTATTGTGAAAGACTACCGTACGATGCTTACTGCCGAAGAGCGAAAGCTTTTTTTGGGTGAAAGTTCGTTGTTTTTGGTAAACTCTAGAGAATCAAAATTAATTGATGTTAAGTTAAAGGCTATTCAACTAGAAAATGATTTTTTGAGTACAAAGGCAAACTTGTTTAATATATTATCGCCTTCTTTGGAATAAATTAAGAAAAGGTAAGATAATTATTAAATCATACCTTTTCTTGAGTTTTAAACTATTAAATTTTAAATGTAATAACTGGTAAGTTGGCATGGTTTGCAACGTCTTCACCAATGCTTCCTTCTAAAAAGTGTGCCAATCCTGTTTTGCCATGTGTGGGTATGGCAATAATATCGGCTCCTACCTTTAATGCAAAGTTTATAACGCCTTCTTCAACGGTATAGTCTGATACATAATGTACGTTGTTCATTTTGTCCAAATCCTTTTCGGCTTTGGTGAAAAAATTAACCACATTTTTTTCAATTTCTATAGAAGTTTTGAAACGCTCGTTGGGTAAATTCACATAGACAAAATATATTTTTGAATTCATCTTCTCGAACAATTTAATGGCGTTCTTGTACGGTTTGATGGCTTCTTCTGTAAAATCGCAAGCAAATACTACCGATTCAAAATTAATATCCTCTAACTTGTTCTTTACAACCAATACGGGAATATCTGCATTTCTAACGACACGTTCGGTGTTGGAACCAACAAAAAATTCTTTAAAACCACTAGTGCCATGAGACCCCATGACAATAAGGTCGGCATCATTTTTTTGAGCCACATCATTAACTTCGCTAAAAACTTTAAAATGCTTAATAATTGGTGTTACTTTCACGCCTACTAAATAATCTTTTTTTAAAAAATCTTCAAATTTTTGTTCAGATAATTTGAAAAAATAAGCTGCTTTTTCATATTGAAGACCATCGGATGCCGTTAGCATAATATCGGACATTTCTAGCATGTGCAATACCAGCACCTCGGCATTGTATTTTTTAGCAAGTTTAGCAGCTGCAAGTAAGGCGTATTCTGAATGTTCTGAAAAATCGACAGGTACAATAATTTTTTTCATCTTTTTTATGTTTTAAATTAAATAGTCATTGAAAACAGCTGGGTGTCCGGTTGTTTTCGTTGTAACAATAAATCGAAAGCCATACAAATGTTTCTAACAAATGGTTGGCCTTTGGTGGTTACTTCAATAGCATTTGAATGTATATGGAGTAAACCATCTGCTTCCATTTCTTTTAACCGAATTAAAACTTCGGGAAGTTCATTAAAATATAACGCATCTTGTACCCAAGATGTTTCAAATTGGCACATTAAATTTAGGATGTGTTTTCTAATGATGAGGTCTTCATTATTTAAAATATGACCTCTATATACAGGGATGATATTGTGATTTATTAAATTGTAATATTCTTCAAGGCCTTTTACATTTTGCGAAAACCCATACCAACTATCGCTTATGGAAGAAACCCCAAGCCCAATCATGGCCTTGGTTTTTGATGCGGTATAGCCCATAAAGTTTCTGTGTAAGGTTTTGTTTTGCATAGATTTGAACAATGAATCGCTTTTTAAAGCAAAATGGTCCATGCCAATATCTTTATATCCTGCTTCTGCTAATAGTGATTTTCCCAGTTCGTATTGTTGGCGTTTGGTTTTGGCCGATGGTAAATCGTCATCATTAAATCCGCGTTGTCCGTTGCCTTTTATCCAAGGTACATGGGCATAGCTGTAAAAAGCAATACGGTCTGGTTTTAATTGGTTGGTTTTGTTAATGGTTTCTTTTATATGCGCAATGGTTTGAAAAGGTAATCCAAAAATAAGGTCGTGCCCCACTGAAGTATATCCTATTTGTCTTGCTTCTTCGGTTACACGTTTTACGTTTTCAAAAGGCTGTATGCGATGAATGGCTTTTTGTACGGTATCATTATAATCTTGAACCCCGAAGCTAACGCGTCTAAAACCTAAATCGAACAAGGTTTGTAGGTGAAACTTTGTGGTGTTGTTAGGGTGCCCTTCAAAACTAAAATCATAATCTTCAGCTAGTATTGCTTTGTTCAAAATACCAGTAATTAGTAAATTTAAATTCTTTGGAGAAAAGAAAGTTGGTGTTCCGCCGCCTAAATGCAACTCTTTTATTAGTGGCTTGGTATCGAATAACTCACAATATAATTCCCATTCTTTTAATACCGCATTAATGTATGGCAATTCTACTTCGTGGCGTTTTGTAATGCGTTTGTTACAACCGCAAAAAGTGCATAAACTTTCGCAAAATGGTAAGTGTATGTATAGGCTAATACCTTCTTCGGTATTGCTTTCATTAAAAGATTGAATGAGTGAGTTTTTCCAGTTTTTTAATGAAAACGATTCGTTATTCCAATAGGGTACAGTAGGGTAGCTGGTGTATCTAGGGCCTGCAATATTGTATTTATTTACTAAAGAAGTATGCATGGTTTCCATTTTTTTTAATTTTAACTCTAACAAAAAAATCTGTTGTAGTTTATATGTTTTATTTATCATGCATTACCAAAAAAGGAACGTCGGTATGGTAGCTAATGTTTTTAATTTTTGAATGAAAAAGAATTTGTTGAAAGTAGTTTAAGTTCTTAGCTATCATGGTAATCATGTTGGTGTTTCGGCTTTCAACAAAGCATTGTATGGCCTCTTCAATTTTAGAATTGGTTAACTGATGGAAGCTTTTGGTGTATTGCGTAAAATACTCTTCCAACAAGTCTTTGTTTCGCTGTTGTGTTGCGCTTAACGCATCGATTTTCTTACTAATGTGCACCACTCTTAAGGCCGATTGGTAACGTTCTAAAATTTCGGCAATAGGTTGTAAATGTCCAATTTCATAAGATAATGAGTAATCTGTAGGGAATGCAATTTCTTTAATTTGAGTGTATTTAGCATTCTCTGGAATTATGAGTGCTGTACACTTTACTTTTGTTATTACGTCGCCGGCATTACTACCAATTAATATTTTTTTTAATCCTGTGGCACCTTTGGTACCCATAACAATGGTGTCAATTTTTTTTTCATAAACATGTCTTCTTATGGTTTCAATAAAAGAGCCCGTGTCTGAAAGTGTGAAAAATTTGTGTGAATTGTTTTTAGGAAATTGTTGGGTTATGCGCTTGATGAAATATTTTAATTGTTCTTTGGAATTAGCTATGTAAGTAGAGCTTACCACATCTACAGAAACCCCGTAAACAGAAGGTGTTGTGCTAATAGCACTTGCTTTATCTATATGTAACAGATAAAAATGACAATCCATTTTTTCATAAAAATGAATAGCATACACTATAGCATTCCATGAATTATCAGAAAAATCTGTTGGCAATAAAATGTGCTTCATTGTAATTAGGCCTTATAATGATACAAAGCTATAATTACAGCATGTTTTAAAAAATGATAATCGTCATGTTTGCCAATTTAAGGAAAATTGGCCTATTGTATGTCTTTTAGTTTTTGAATATCTAAAATTTTAATGGTGCGTCCATCAATATCAATCAATCCCGATTTTTTAAAACTTGAAAGTGTTCGAATTAAAGATTCCGTGGCTATACCTGCGGTACTGGCTAAATCGTTCCTTGAAATTTTAATGGTATCATGGGGTTGGCGATTCATTTTTTCAGCAAATTTTAAAATAGTATTTGCGGTTTTTTTATTCACGGAACTATACGCCATTTGCAGGAGTTGGTCTTTAATGTTTGTTAAATCGTCCGTTAGCAATTGAATCAGCTCTAAAGTTACTTTATGGTTGTTGTTCAATACATCTTTAAGCTGTTCTTTTGAAATACCAACCAACTCTAACGATTTTATAGCAATAGCAGTTTCTTGGTATGGTATATTTTGGATAAAAGACGTGTATCCAAACAAATCATCTTCAGTATGCAGTGCGGTAGTTAATTCTTTGCCTTGTTCATCAAACTTATAACATTTTGCGGCACCTCTGCTAATTAAATAAATATAGTTGCTGTTTTGGCCTTCTTCATAAATGGTGTCGCCTTTTTCAAATGAAAAGTGCTGGCCATTATCTTCAAAGAAGTTTTTAAGGTCGTTTAGGGTGCGTAACTCATCTTCAACATGAATGCTATTGTTTTTTAACAGCTCATGCTCTTCCTTTAAAATAGCAACTTTTGCCAACCTACTATCTATGGCGCTTATAAGCTCATCTTCGGTAAAAGGTTTGGTAATGTAATCGTCCGCACCCATATCCATACCTTTTCTAACATCTTTACGTTCGGTTTTGGCCGAAAGAAAGATGAAAGGGATGAAACGTGTTGTAGTGTCTTTGGATAATGCTTCTAGTACGCCATAGCCATCAATTTCTGGCATCATAATATCGCAAACTACAATATCTGGAAGTTGTTTTTTTGCCACTTCAATACCAATTTTTCCATTAGGAGCTGTTATCACTTCAAAATTAGAAAGCTCTAACAATTCAGCAGTGTTCTCTCTTAAAATAGCATCATCTTCTATAAGTAGTAAGCGTTTCATGGGTTAAATTGGTTTGGTATGGTTATGGTAAAAGTTGATCCTTTGTTTTCTTCACTTTCAAATGAAATGTGGCCGCCTAAATTTTCTAAATGTGTTTGTACAATATTTAGCCCAATGCCTGTGCCATGGGTTAACAAAGCATTTTCAGCTCTAAAATAACGATTAAAAATATTTTTCTGGTCATTTTCAGGAATGCCCATACCGTTATCTATCACTTTAAAAGTGGTTTGTGTACTGTTTTGTTTAATTTCTAGATTGATAATGGAATGATCGGGCGAATATTTTATGGCGTTATGAATTAAATTGGATAACGCCAGTTCCATTATTTTTTCGTCTTGAGTTAATGATAAATCATCAATATGCTCGGGATATTTTATTTGTTGGCCTTCTTTTAAAAGCATGTTGGCATTATAAACCACCTCATTAACAATTTTACTGATCTTGAAGTTTGAAAGTTTATAGCCTACTTTTCCAAGCTCCAGTTTTTCCAAAGAAAGAAAATCGTTAAGTATGTTGTTGAGGTAATGTACTTTTTCTGTAATGGTTTTAATATGCTTATCGCGTCTTTCCTGTTGCTCTGATAATTGGTATTTGCCCAATAACATGGCAGAAGTTAAAATACCACTTAAAGGCGTTTTAAACTCATGGGATACCAGTGACAGGAATTTTGTTTTAAGCTCGTTTAATTCAATTTCTCTTTGAAGCGCTTTTTTAGTTTTGTTTTCAGCTTCAATCCGTCGTTTGTTTTCTTTATGAAGTTCTTTGTTTAACGATTTTAATTGCAATACAGAATCGTTCAGCTCCTTAGTACGTTTTTCAATTTTTAATTCAAGTTCTGCATTTAACTCAGTTATTTTTCGTTCCTGTTCCTTCCTAACCGAAATATCTATAACCAAAGCCATAACAAAGTTCTTGCCATCTAACTGAAAAGGATTTAGTCCTGCTTCTACCGGAAATGTGCTTCCATCTTTACGCTTTCCAAAAATATCCCTGCCGTGTCCCATTTGGCGGCGCTCTTGGTCTTTCATAAAACCTGTAAAGTGTGCAGCGTGGGTAGGGTGGTAGTTGTTTGGTATTAATACATTAAGATGTTGCCCAATAAGTTCCCGACGGTCGTAACCAAACATCTTGTCTGTAGAGGCATTGGTTTCTGTAATGTTTTGAAGCGCATCAACCACTATAACACCTTCAGAAACCGAACCTAATAAAACATTAAAAACATCTTGTTCTTTATTAAACATATATTAGGCGTAAATTGTGATAAAGTGAAACAATGGTTTAATGTTTTTTGTAAACTAATCTATTTTAATAAATGCTGTTAAGCTGACATTTATCATTGGAAAGAATTTAGTTTACCAGTAATTTTATAACAAAAATAGGGAAAATGATTTTTAACGACCACTTATCCGTAAAAATCAATTGTAAAAATTATGAACTAAAAAATCAAACAGATGATACAGAATATTGAAGAGAAGGAAATGAGATTTATTTTGGAGAATAATTATGTTGGCCAATTAGGTTACGTTTATCGAAACCGGCCTTATGTAGTACCAATTACTTATTATTTTGATAAAGAGAAAAATGCTATAATTTGTTACTCAGGTGATGGGCATAAAATGAATGCTTTGAGGATAAACAAAGAGGTTTGTCTCCAGGTAAGTGCTATAAATACAGTAAACAATTGGAAATCAGTATTAGTACATGGAAAATTTGTACAGCATTTTGGAAGCAATGCTAAAGCTTATTTACATAAATTTTCTTTAGGTGTAAAAGATGTTATTCTAGAGAAGGAACAAACAGAGTTGGATTTTATTTACGAGTTTTCAAGTAAAGTGAATGAAGAAGGTAGTGCTATTGTTTTTTTGATTGAAATAGAGGAAATGACTGGAAAAAAGAGAGATTCTTAATATATTATTTTTTTCTTCTTTTGAATTTTAGCTTTTAGTGGAACTATTAGAATAGTTGAAGTATAAACTGTCGCTTAAAATAAGCGGCATTTTTTTTAAACAGTTCAAAAGATTGAATAAAAACATATTTAACAGTTCTGAAGAACTAATTTAAAGTTAATTTCGATATTTTCAGATACTACAATTAAACCTAGCATTTTTTTTGGTGCTTCAAGGTTGAAGTCTTTAATGTTCAATTTAAGTTTACCATTAATTATCAAATTTTGGTCTTTAGAGTATTCTGTTTTCATATGGTATGATTGAGACTTTCCCGCTATTTCTATTTCAATTAAGGCATCGGCGGTATTCTTTTTGTTTGGACATAGTCTGATTTCTTTTAATTTGAGTGTGATTTTTGGGTAAATATCAGACTTTAACAATCCATGAAAATCTCTGTTGATTCCTTTTCCTCCACAATCAAAACCATTGTTTTCTAAAATTAACATCGTTTTTTCAAAACGTATAACATTATTAATACTTTCATAATGAACAGGAATGGGTGCGTCTATATTTTTTATGCCGTAGATGCATTTAAAGTTGGTAACATTGCTGGTGCCATTAATATACAATTCGCTTTTTGGGGTAATAAGTACAGATGTACTATGCTTTAATACATTTCTATTAGAAAAAGAAACCAATAAAAGAAATGATAAGATGAAAATTAATCTTTTCATGGTATTGTTATTTAACTATTAATAATGTAATGCTTTTTTTAAAAGCAAACCTCATTTAAATTTAAAAATGAGGTTTGCTTATTTGTTATTTTACTAATTCAAATTGGTTTAGAAACTTATAACAGCTTCCAACATCAATCCATTAAATTCACCATCTTCTAATACATTTCCAACAGCATATCCATCATAAGTTTGCTTTACATATTCTGCTTTCATTAAGATGTTTTTGGTCATAAACCAACCAGCACCAAACTGTCTTCTTTTAATATCTACATCCTCTGAGCTAACTGTATTATATCTTCCACCTATATAGAAGTTCTCATTTTGTCCAAATCTGTAAATTAACTCTCCAGCAAATTGGTCTGCACTTTTTCTATCTACTTCAGAATGTTTTCTACCATCAGCCATTTCAACTGTACCAAAAAACTCTAATCCTTTATATTTAATAAATGGATTAAACATAATTGCCGTTACTTTATTTCCAAAGTTAGGATTAAATCGTCCTGATCTAAAATTATCACTAGTAGCTGCGGCAGCCTCCATTACATGGTAATATCGTGACCCTGCTCTATCTGCACTGTATAAATAAGAACTAGCTACACTTCCTGTATTGTAAAGAGACCCTGTTACTCTTAATCTTAAATCATCACTAATTTGTTTATCATAACCTAATTTGGCCAAGAAAGAAGCGCCGTTCGCATCATTTTTAACTGTTGATTGATTTAATTTGCCATTAGAAAAACCAACCATTCCGAATAATCCACTATTACAACGGTAGTAAACTTCTGCACCAACTTCAGTTGTAAAAGCATCCATAATTAAGTTTCCTACAAATGGGTTATAAATAGCTTGTGCATTATCACTTCTTCTAAAATGTGCATCACCATAGTTGTTTTCCATATGTCCTATTTTAATTGTGGTATGTTTCATGAAGTCACTTAAAAAGCCTTCACTAATAAAATCTAATTTATCAATTTGAAAATATCCACCTTTAACATAAGGTTCTGGATGGTGACGAGAAGATAAATATGTACGTAAGTGCATTCTAACACCATCATAAAGAACTACATCTAAATCTAAGTTTGCAGTAGCTAGGTTGAAGTTAGATCCTAATTCTGCTAAAGGAACGGCTCCTGAATTTTCGTGATCTAAAGCTTGAAATTGCAATGTGGATGCTCCACCTACTCTAACTTGTACACCATCAAATGTTGATATAGTATCCTTTGGTGCTTCAAATACACCAACACCTCTTTGGTCTGGTTGTCTATAATTATCTAAATCTCTGTTTTGGGCATATAAACTGAACCCTGTTAATATAATTCCTAAAAGTGTTACTTTTTTTAATATTGCTTTCATAATTTCTATTTTTTAATTTTTATTGTTTGGTTATTTGAATATGGTTGAAAATTTAATTGTGATATCATCGCCTGTGGTAATAGTGCCTAACAAGGCCTTTGGGGGGTCTATTTTAAAGTCAGTCATTTTAATTTTCTTTTCACCTGTAAGTGTTATTTTACCATCTACAATGCTTAGTGAAAACTCTAATGGGATTCGTTTTTTAACCCCCGAAATGCTTAGATCGCCTTCGGTTTTTAATGTGAATTTGCCATTTCCTTTGTTTGCGACTTCTTTAACGTTGATTAATTGAAAAGAAATGGTTTTATAGCTGCTGGTGTTTAAAGCTTTATAAGTATTCTTGTCCATGCTGGATTTGCCACTCTTTAAACTTTCAGCCACAATATCAATATTGCATTTGTCAATCTCGCCAGCTTCAAGGTTTTTAAAAACTATTTTCCCGCTTTGTTGTTCGGCAGTAATATGCCAATCGTGTAAACTTGAAGTTCCTAAAACAGTTAGTGTAGATTCTTTGTTTGTTAAATTGAATTGTTGGGCTTGAATTAAATGAGTTGTTAAAACAAAAAGAGCCATCAAGCTTAAAACTCTTTTGTACATTTTTTTATTTGGGTTCATAATTTTAGGTTTTAATTATGACGCAAAGTTCAGATACAACAAGAGTTTAAAAAATGATAAATATCATATCAGTTGAAAAATGATTTTTGATTTAAAAAAGTCACAAAGGAAAAGCGAAAAATAATCTTTGGTAATTGTTTATGTTTAAGCTTAAATTTTGAAGAATGGAAGCTATCTATATTAGGTGTATCTTTAATAATCGACAATAAAAGATTTACCTTAGATTTGGAATTGAACCTAAAATACGATTGGGTAACCCATAAGGTAACTGTTCTATGTGCTTTTAAGTTCTTTTTGAAAATGGTCAAAAATCAAAAAAAACTCTAAACGTAATGTTTAAAGGGTTTTGACTTTTAAAGTGTCTTTTGACGACTTTTTCAGCGGAGAAAACCAGGACAAAATTATTATTATGAGTATTACCTCTTCTGTCCAAATTGTAAAACTATGTACATGGTAGAAGATGCAAAACGAACCATTGGCCAACAAGGGAATTCGTTATTTGAATAAAAATGTACTTGCGGTGTTTTGAAATTAATTAAGGCTTATAAACTACTTTTCAGCTCTAATTGTGTTGCTCCATTTTCAATTAATGCTAATAGGGTACTTTTGTTTTCTTCACTTAAAAAGCTGTAGGCAATTAGTTCTTGCCATTGTTCCATGCCCTTTTCTATACGATTCCATAGGTTTTCAATAGCTTTTGTAGGTATTTGTGCTTTGGACATAGCTTCGTTAAAATCAAGACGCTTAATTTTTCGCTTTTTTCCGTTGAGGTTTAGCGCTAATTCTTCTTGATCTTCTGGAATTAATAATTTAACTGCTACCATATCATAGGCTGGTGCCAATGCATAGTGTTTACTGTCTTTTGCTATGAGTGAAAAGTTTTTTAAATGCATATCATTATTTCCAATAAGGAAAGAAACAATAACTTGCTCATAAAATTTTACGGCATCCAGTAAAGGGTTTTGGGCATAGGTTATAATGCCCTTTGCAATTTGCTCGTAAGAACCACGGTATTTATGTTCTGTAAGTCGCTCTGTGAATTGGCAGGCATCTTCCATTGGGTACTTATAATTATTGGCAGTACGATCTATGCGCTTGGTTAAATAAGCTAAAGTGCCATCTTTTAATGGGATTAATAAAAAAGGGACTGTTGCTATACCGCAGGCTTGTGCCAATAACATAGACAGTGCTTCAATTTCTGGCATTTGTGGGTACCTTTGAAATGGTGGTTTTAAAATATACCTGCCATTTAATGCGCCTACAATGGTTAACCTATTTTGAGCATTTTCTAGTGTAAAACCTAATGATAATTTTGGTTGTACACCAGTAACAATGATACGTTGTGCTACGTTTTCTTTTGCCAAGACTTCGATTTGAGACATTTCGAAGTCTAATTGTAGTACAGGCGTGTCTTCTTGCCAAAATGCTGTTAGGCAGTTTTGATGGTAGTTTATATCACCATCTTCTAGTTTTTTATGACATGCTAAACAATAGTTCATACTTTTTCTATAATGCTAATATTGCCAATACAATCTCTACATGTGGTTAATAATAAGCCCATGCGGTCTCTTGGATTTATTTTCCAATTTTTATGTGCGATGTCTAATAACCAACCTTCCGGAATTAAACCATCGAAGAAAGGGAATAGGTATTCGGCACTAAACGGTTCTTCTTGTAATGGCAACGTCAAACTCACTGCTAATGTACTTTCATTTTCCAGGTATGCTTTATCATATTTGAAATGATAGCCATTATCGCCTTCGGTTAATATACCTGCCAACGTTTTATTTACCCAGATTTCTCCTTGTCTCATCGCTTATAGGTGTTGGTGTTAAGGTATGGCCAAAAAATAATAATACCTGATTTACTTTATCGGTCATTACATTTGGTTTTCCCTGTTCGAGTTCGCGTACAAAACGCAAGCCTACACCTGTAAAGTCTGATAACTCTACTTGTGTTAGATTTGCTTTTTTGCGTCTATCCCTTACAAATTGGGCAATTGTATTTTCTCTATCCCAGTTCATGATGTTATACCTTTAAGGGTGCAATATAGTGAAATATTATGTAATTATACCTTTGTGGGTGTAAATATTTTAAAATTACTGTGTTTATACCCTATAAGGTGTAGTGTTTTTATTTCAGTCTAAAAAACCACCGTCTTTGACGGTGGTCATGTTTTAAAGGCTTCGCCATTTTTTAGGTTTAC